>NZ_CFIFWG010000139.1:0-8511 GCF_984466335.1 Roseitalea sp.
TGTTGCCGGCCTCCGGCTTGGACGTCTTTTCCGCCGGCGGCGTCGTCAAAAGCCTTGCGCGATCGTCGGATCGCGCCGCGGTGTTTTCCTCGCCGCGGCGAAAAACCCTGTCCATCAAACCGCTCCCATCCAAAGACAAACCGCTCTAAAGACAAACCGCTCTCATGCGCTGGTCGAGGCCGCCCGATAGACCAAGAGGAAAAGGCGGTCCGCCGCTTCCGGGCTGGCGCCGGGCTCAGAAATGGACCGAAAGACCGCCAACCACCGCGTTGGTGGCGATGTCGGTTCTCAGCCTGGCCCCCTCGGTGAGGGTCAAATCGTTCATGGCGTAGTTGAACTGGTACTCGCCGAACACGGACAGCCAGTCCGTGATATAGTAATTGGCGCCCAACTGGGCCTGGAACGCGGCGCCGCCGATCTGGTATTCGAAGGTCGTGCCCTCCGGACGCGTTACCTCGACATGGGGGATGGACAGGCCGACGCCGGCCCCCGCATAGGGTTCGAACCCGTGCCGGCGCTGGAACCTGCGCATGGCGTTGACGGTCACGATGTTGATGCCGTCGGAGAATTCGAACCGCGTCCAGCCGTCGGTCCTCGAAAATGTCTCGGCGTCGGCATAGACCTTTGCGTGGGTGAAATCGACCGACACGCCCCATTGCGGCATGCCGAATCGTTCAAGCCAGTAGGTGCCGCGCATGCCCCAATAGGGTGGCGTCTCGAAGGACCGGCCCTCCCAGCCGGCCGTGAAGCGCTCGGCGCCGACACCGGTGACCGTCACCAGGCTCTGCGGCGCCGTCTGCCAGCCGCCATAGGCGGAAAGCTGGAACTGAGCCGCCGCGATGGCGGTGGACGATGCCATGATGGCGGCGGCCAGAACGGTCCTGTAAAGCATGGCGCCCTCTTGCGTGGATGAGCGTCCCATAGACCAGACGGCGGGCCGCGCCAATCAAATTCGGCTCGAATGCGGACGCGGGCGCCGCTACCGCACGATCACCTTGGCGCCGACGCCGACGCGCGCATAAAGATCCTCGACGTCCTGGTTGCGCATGCGGATGCAGCCCGAGGACACGGCTTGCCCGATGGTCCAGGGCTGGTTGGTGCCATGGATGCGGTAGAGCGTCGAGCCCAGATAGAGCGCGCGGGCGCCGAGCGGGTTTTCGGGGCCGCCGGGCATGTAGGCGGGCAGGTGGCGGCCCTTTCTGGCCTCGCGGGCGATCATCGCCGCCGGCGGGCGCCAGCTCGGCCATTGCGCCTTGCGCGTGATCGTCTCGGTTCCCTTCCACGCAAAGCCCTGCTTGCCGACGCCGACGCCGTAGCGCCTGGCCGTGCCGTCTTCACCGACCAGATAGAGGAACCGGTCACGGGTATCGATCACGATCGTGCCCGCCCGTTCGCCGCCATTGTAGGCGACGGTCCGTGGCAGGTAGACCGGGTCGATGGCGCGCGCGGGCGGCGTCGCCGGCCGGGACAGGGCCGCTTGCCGGAGGGCGGTGGCGGGCGCGCCGACCTGCCGACGGTCGTGGTCGCGGCGCGTGATCACCCGCGGCGCGGTCGCCCGGGCACCTTGTGTCCTTGGGCTCTGCAACTGCATCACCCAGGGCGCGGTCAGGTCCGGGCTGAGCACGATCGGCGGTGGCGTGGCGTAGCGGTCGCCGGCCGCCGCGGAAGCCTGAAGGGCGAGGGCGAGAACCGCCGAAAGGGCGGCGGCGCGGGTCGTGATGGCTGTCATCGGTCCTGCTCTGATCCTCTCGAAACGTCTTGCTCGAAACGCCTTGCTTGAAACGTCTTGCCGAAGGCTCGTGACGGGACTGTCGGGAGCGGCGCGCTTCGGACCATGACTCCGGCGGCCAAGCAAAATATGAATAGGACGGCACAAAGGGCCGCCGCGCGCCGAAAGCTTTCGGCAAGGTTAGCGCCCCGTTGGCGCAGGCGGTGAACGGGACATGAAGGAAGGTGGTTAATGGCCGAAAACGACCTGACCGACGCGAAACGGGCCGAGGGGGGCGGGCTTCCCCGCGGTCTCGTGCGCGGCGAGGACGGCAAGCTGCGCTGCTGGTGGCATGGCGGCAAGCCCGACTATCTGGCCTATCACGACATCGAATGGGGCCGGCCGGTGGCCGACGATACGCGCCTGTTCGAGAAGATCTGCCTTGAAGGCTTCCAGTCCGGCCTTTCCTGGCTGACGATCCTGAGAAAGCGCGACAATTTCCGCGCCGCCTTCGCCGGGTTCGACTTCGAGAAGGTGGCGCGCTTCGGCGACGCCGACATTGAACGGTTGCTCGGCGATGCGGGCATCGTGCGCCACCGGGGCAAGATCGAAAGCACCATCAACAATGCGCGCCGCGCGATCGAGATGTGCGATGAATTCGGTTCGCTCGCCGCCTGGTTCTGGTCGCGCGAGCCGGGGGCGGACGAGCGCCCGGCCGTGGCCGACCATGCAAGCCTTGCGCAGATGGCCACGACGCCGACCTCGACCGCGATCTCACGGGACCTCAAGAAGCGCGGCTGGAGCTTTGTCGGCCCGACCACCGTCTATGCCTTCATGCAGGCCATGGGGCTGGTCAACGACCATCTGGAAGGCTGCTGGCGCCGGCCCGAGGTCGAGGCCGCGCGCGCCGCTTTCGCGCGGCCGCGCTGACCGTGGTCGCCGGCCTTCCGGCGCGCCGGAAGGCGGCCCCTTTGAACCGGCACGGGATTCATGCTTTATTGACCATGGAAGGGACCATGCCGGGAAATGGGAGCGTTCCGATGAAATCGACGAGATTTGTGCTTGGCCTGGCCATGGCCGCCGGATTGGCGTTCGCGCCGAATGCGGGCGCCATGCCGGCACCGAAACCGCCCGCCGGCCTTGCGCCGGCCGCGCAGGGCGATGTGGTTCTGGCGGGCCATCACGGCCAGGTTCGCATCGGCATTCACTGGCACGGCAAGCACATCTATTACAATGGCCATCGCGGCTATCGCCACAAGCGCCACGGCTACCGGCATCATCACGGATACTGGTTCCCGCGCGGAGCCTTCGTGGTGGTGGTGCCGCGCCAGCGCTACATCCCGGCGCGGCCGTACCATCCGCCCAAGCGCATCAAGCCGCGCATCGTCCGGCTGAGCCATTCGCACTATCGCTGGTGCGATGCGAAGTACCGCTCCTACCGGTCGAGCGACAACACGTTCCAGCCCTATCACGGGCCGCGCAAACAATGCGTGTCTCCCTATTATTGACCCGGCCGTGACATAGGCGCGCCGCGCGCCGCCCTTGCGGCGGAAAAACCGGTCGTCTAGGAAAAGCGCGCGCCTTTGGCGCGCTTTTTCCGTTCAGGTTCTCCCATGTCCGACACAAAAAAGACCAAGCCGCAAACGCTCAAGGCGCGGCTTCCGCGTGGTTTCGCCGATCGTTCGCCGGCCGATATCCGCGCGACCGAGGCGATGGTCGAAAAGATCAGGGGCGTGTTCGAGCGCTACGGCTTCGACCCGGTCGAAACGCCGATGTTCGAATATACCGACGCGCTGGGCAAGTTCCTGCCCGACCAGGACCGGCCCAATGAAGGGGTCTTCTCGCTTCAGGACGATGACGGGCAATGGATGAGCCTGCGCTACGATTTGACCGCGCCGCTGGCGCGGCACGTGGCGCAGACCATCAACGCGATCGCGCTGCCCTACCGCACCTATCGGGCGGGCTGGGTGTTCCGCAACGAAAAGCCGGGGCCGGGCCGCTTTCGCCAGTTCATGCAGTTCGACGCCGACACAATTGGTGCTCATGGTGTGCAGGCCGACGCCGAAATGGCGATGATGATGGCCGACACGATGGAGGCGCTGGGCATCAAGCGCGGCGACTATGTGATCCGCGTGAACAACCGCAAGGTGCTGGACGGCGTGATGGAAGCCATCGGCCTCGGCGGCGACGAGAATGCCGGGCGACGGCTGACCGTGCTGCGTGCCATCGACAAGCTGGACCGGCTCGGCATCGAAGGCGTGCGCCAATTGCTCGGCGAGGGCCGCAAGGACGAGAGCGGGGATTTCACGCCGGGGGCAGGGTTGGATGAGGAGCAGATCGAGACGGTCTTCACAACGTTCAGCTTCAAGTTGGAGGCGGTAGCGAAGCCTGAGGGCACCACTGTCAGTTCGGTTGATGGTGTCCCCGCGAAGGTGTTTGCTTCCGGTTCAGGTGAAGCTGCACTGGCTAAGGGAATAAGTGAACTCAACGAGATTTCCCTGATTGTACGCGCCTGCGGCTACGGCCCCGACCGCATCCGCATTGATCCCTCGGTCGTCCGCGGCCTCGAATATTACACCGGGCCGGTCTACGAGGCCGAACTTTTGTTCGACGTCACCAACGAAAAGGGCGAGACGGTACAGTTCGGCTCGGTCGGCGGCGGGGGGCGCTATGACGGCCTCGTCAAGCGCTTCACCGGGCAGGACGTGCCGGCCACCGGCTTTTCCATCGGCGTCTCGCGCCTGATGACGGCGCTGAAGAACCTCGGCATGCTGGATGAGCGCGGCCTGCCCGCGCCGGTGCTCGTCACCGTGATGGACGGCGGCACCGAGGCGCTCGGGCGGTACCAGAAGTTCACGCAGGATTTGCGCGAGGCCGGCATCCGCGCCGAAATGTATCAGGGCAACTGGAAGAAGTTCGGCAACCAGTTGCGTTACGCGGACCGGCGCGGCTGTCCGATCGCCGTCATTCAGGGCTCGGACGAGCGCGCCTCAGGCAAGATCCAGCTCAAGGACATGATCGAAGGCCGCCGCCAGGCCGCCGCGATCGAGTCGAACGAGGAATATCGCGCCGTCCGTCCGGGACAGACGCTGATCGACCAGGCCGATCTGGTGGCGACGGTCCAGGCGATGCTCGCCGATCAGAACGATGGGTGAACTCGGCTCCCGCGCCTGTATCCCGATCCAGGTCGACAAGAAGGCGACTGGACGCCCGCCCAACATGATCGACGGTCAAAAGCGGTTATGGCGGGCGCTTCGCCCGTTCAAGCGGAACCATGGCGTCCATGTCCGCCGACAGGCGTCGATCAGCCCCCTATCGTCGATTTCGCGATCCAATCGCACGGGCTCGCCATCGAACCGGGCGGCGAGCATCGCCACGGGCCCGAAGGCATGGCGCGCGACCGGGCAAGGGATGCAAAGCGGAACGAACTGGGCTATCGCACCCACCGGATCAATACGGGCGAACTGGGCGACAATCTTGACGGCTGCATCGAAACGCTGTTGCGGGGCCTTGGCGTGACATGAGCGCCCATCGCTCATTTGCCGCCCGCGCCGATATCGAAACGATCCTCGCCGGGCTCGGCGCCGCGCGCATCGACGTGCCGGTGTTGCAGCCGGCCGACCCGTTCCTCGACATGGCGGGCGAGGAGATGCGCCGGCGCATCTTCGTCACGCAAAGCGAGACGGGCGAGGCGCTGTGCCTGCGGCCCGAATTCACCATTCCGGTGTGCCGCGCCCATGTGGCCGCCGGCGCGCCACCGGCGCGCCACGGCTATGTCGGCACGGTGTTCCGCCAGCGGCGGGCGGGTGGGAGCGAGTTCCTGCAGGCGGGCATCGAGGACATCGGCGATGCGAACATCATCGCGGCCGACGCCGGCGCCGTGGCCGACGCCGCCGCGATGCTCGAAAGGCTGGGCGTGCCGGCCGATCGCGCCACGATCGTCATCGGCGACCAGACCGTGTTCGACGCGGTGCTCGCCGCGCTCGGCCTGCCAGCCGGCTGGCGTCTGACCCTGGCGCACGCCTTCGGCAGCAACCAGGCGATCGCGGCGACGCTCGACCGGCTGGGCGGACCCTCGCCCATGCCGGACATGTCCGCGCCGATCGCGGTCCCGGCACGGGCCGGCGATCGCCCGGCGCTGGAGGCGGCCATCGCCACCGAACTGCGCGCGGGCGGCCTGTCCGGGGCGGGCGGGCGCACCGCCGCCGACATTGCCGGGCGGCTTCTGGCCAAGGTCGAGGCGGCGCGGCTGACCCCCGATCCGGCCCGGCTCGACGCTCTGAGCGGATTTCTGGCCATCGATGCGCGGCTCGACGATGCGCCGGCGGCGATCGCGGACTGGTCGGCGGCGGCCGGCGTCGACCTGTCGGCGGCCATGGCGCCGTTCCTCGCCCGCATCGAAGCGATCGGTGCCCGCGATCCCGGCGGGGCGCCGATGACCTATAGGTCGAGCTTCGGCCGGCGGCTCGATTACTATACCGGGCTCGTTTTCGAGGTCCGCGGCCGCGACGGCGTCGTTCTGGCCGGCGGCGGCCGCTACGACCGGCTGCTGCCCCTGCTCGGCGCGCCGGAGCCGACGCCCGGCGTGGGCTTTTCGGTCTGGCTCGACCGCGTTGCCGGCCTTGCGGGAGGCGGCCGATGAGCACCGCGACGCTCGCAATGCCCTCCAAGGGCCGCCTCAAGGAGGACGCGCTCGCCCTGCTCGCCGGGATCGGGATCGCCGTCCTGCCGCCCGCCGACAGCCGCTCCTATCGCGCATGTGTTGCCGGGCGCGACGATCTGGAGGTGGTCTTCCTGTCGGCGTCGGAGATCGCGCGCGAGGTCGGCGCGGGACGGATCGATGCCGGCATCACCGGCGAGGATCTGGTGCGCGAGGGCTTCGCAGACAGCGAAACGCGCCTTACCCTGGCGGCGCGGCTGGGCTTCGGACGCGCCGATGTGGTCGTCGCCGTGCCCGATGCCTGGTACGATGTCGAAACCATGGCCGACCTCGGCGAGGTGGCGGCGGGCTTTCGCGCCCGGCACGGCCGCCGCCTGCGCATCGCCACCAAATACTGGCGGCTGACCCAGCGCCATTTCAGCCAGGAGCACGGCATCCAGCTCTACAGGATCATCGAGAGCCTCGGGGCGACAGAGGGCGCGCCTGCGGCCGGGCAGGCCGATGCGATCGTCGACATCACATCGACCGGCTCGACCCTGCGCGCCAACCGGCTCAAGGTGCTCGAAGACGGCGTGATCCTGAAGTCCGAGGCCTGCCTGTTCACCGCGCCCGGCAGCGTGCCGCCGCCGATCGGCGCCATTGCCCAACGGCTGGCCGCGCCACTGCGCTGAGCGGCAAGGCGCGCCCTTGACGGGGCCCGCCATTTGCGTCCCCGGTCAGTCCCGCGCGCCGATCATGGCCTCCGGCCGGACGATCCGGTCGAAATCCCCGGCCGTGACGTGGCCGCCGCCGACGGCCTCCTCGCGCAGCGTCGTGCCGTTCCGGTGCGCCGCCTTGGCGATCGCCGCCGCCGCATCGTAGCCGATGTGCGGCGCCAGCGCCGTCACCAGCATCAGCGAGCGCTCGACCAGTTCGGCGATGCGCGCGCGGTCGGGCTCGATGCCGGCGAGGCAGCGCTCGGTGAACGAGGTCATGGCGTCGGCGGCCAGGCGGATCGATTGCAGCACGTTGAGCGCGATCACCGGCTTGAACACGTTCAGCTCGAAATGGCCCTGGGCGGCGGCCATGGTGATCGTGGTGTGGTTGCCCATGATCTGGGTTGCGACCATGGACAGCGCCTCGGCCTGGGTCGGATTGACCTTGCCGGGCATGATCGACGAGCCGGGCTCGTTGGCGGGCATGATGAGCTCGCCCAGGCCCGAGCGCGGACCGGACCCCAGAAACCGGATGTCGTTGGCGATCTTGAACAGGTCGGCGGCCAGCGCGTTGAGGCTGCCGTGGAAATCGGTCAGCGCGGCGTGCGAGGCGAGCGCGGCGAACTTGTTGGGCGCGGTCTTGAACGGCAGGCCGGTCGCCTCGGCGATGCGCGCGGCGAACCCGGTCGCAAAGCCCGCAGGCGCGTTCAGGCCGGTGCCGACGGCGGTCCCGCCCTGGGCCAGCGCATAGACATTGATCAGGTCATGGTCGATGCGCGTGCGCGACAGTTCCAGCGCCGCCCCATAGCCGGACATCTCCTGTCCGAGCGTCAGGGGCGTCGCGTCCTGGGTGTGGGTGCGGCCGATCTTGACGATATCGGCGAAGGCTTCGGCCTTTTCGTTCAGAACGGCGATCATCCGGTCGAGCGCGGGCAGCAGGCGATCGTGCGTCTCCAGCGCCGTTGCGATGTGCATCGCCGTCGGGAACGTGTCGTTCGAGGACTGGCTGGCATTGACGTGATCGTTGGGGTGGACGGGCGTCTTCGAGCCCATCTGGCCGCCCAGCATCTCGATCGCCCGGTTGGCGATCACCTCGTTGGCGTTCATGTTGGTCTGGGTGCCCGAGCCGGTCTGCCAGACGACGAGCGGAAAATGATCGTCGAGGCCGCCATCGGCGACCTGCCGTGCCGCGCGCGCGATGGCCTCGGCGAGGTCCGCATCGAGGACGCCGAGCGCGACATTGGTTTCGGCCGCCGCCGCCTTGATCAGGCCGAGCGCGCGAATGAGCGGCGTCGGCATGCGCTCCTCGCCGATCGGGAAGTTGCCGATCGAACGCTGGGTCTGCGCGCCCCAGTAGCGGCCAGCGGGCACATCGATCGTGCCCATCGTGTCCGTTTCGCTGCGGTTTTCGTTGCTGTTCATCACCACCTCCGGCCGTCGATATGGGT
>NZ_CFIFWG010000140.1:0-8400 GCF_984466335.1 Roseitalea sp.
GGCCGACGGCACCCGCAAATGGCTTCTGCGCTTTCCGCCGCGCGGGGCGGGGCGTCCGGTCGAGGTCGAAACCGTCTACATTCCCGAAGAAGGGCGCGGCACGCTGTGCGTCTCCTCGCAGGTTGGCTGCACGCTGACCTGCACATTCTGCCACACCGGGACGCAGACCCTGGTGCGGAACCTGACCGCGGGCGAGATCGTCGCCCAGGTGCTGCTGGCCCGCCGCCGGCTGGGCGACTTTCCCGATGCCGGCACGCCGGCCGGCGCCATCGTTCCGTCCCAGGGCCGCAAGGTCTCCAACATCGTGATGATGGGCATGGGCGAGCCGCTCTACAATTACGAACATGTGCGCGACGCCATGCGCATCTTCACCGACGGCGAGGGGCTGTCGCTGTCCAAGCGCCGCGTCACCCTGTCCACCTCGGGCGTGGTGCCGAAGATCGGCCCGGTCGGCGCCGAGACCGGCGCGATGCTGGCGATCTCGCTGCACGCGGTGACCGACCAATTGCGCGACGTGCTGGTGCCGATCAACAGGAAATACCCGATCGCGGAGCTGCTCGATGCATGCCGCGCCTATCCGGGCCTTTCGAACGCGCGCCGCATCACCTTCGAATATGTGATGCTCAGGGGCGTCAACGACAGCCTTGCCGACGCAAGGGAACTTGTGCGGCTGCTGAAGGGCATTCCGGCCAAGATCAACCTGATCCCGTTCAACAAGTGGCCCGGCTCGGACTATCAATGCTCAAGCTGGGAACAGATCGTGCGGTTCGCCGATTTCATCAACGCCAATGGCTACGCCTCGCCGATCCGCACGCCGCGCGGCCAGGACATCCTCGCCGCCTGCGGCCAGCTCAAGTCCGAGTCCGAACGCATGAAGAAGACCGAGCGGCTGGCCTACGAGGCGATGATGATCGCCGGGCACGGCGATTGACGCTTCACTCGTAAACCGGGGTCACCTTATAGCCCGCTTCGGCGAACAGGTTGGCCAGGCCCTCTTGGCCGGGCAGGTGCAAGGCCCCGACAGCGATGAAGGCGCCGCCCCTTTCGAGCCATGGCGCGGCCCGCTCGGCCATGGTGCGGTTGCGCGCGGTCACCATGGCCCGTTCGAACGCCGCATAGCCGCGCTCGTCTTCGGTCGCCGCGGGCGTGAGCGCCCGCAGCGCCGGCCAGACGAGTCCGATCCGCCCCGCTTCGTAAAGCGCGATCATCGTTTCGATCACATCGTCGATCCGCGCGCCGAGGGCGACGGTCTCGACCAGCCCGCGCACGTGAAACGCCATCGGAAGCGAGGCCATCGCGTCGAACTGCTCGACGATTGTCTCAAGGCCGACCAGTTCCTTGCCGGCCGCCTGGGCCCGGCGCGCAAGGGCGATGTCCAAAATCTCCGCGCCCGCCCGCTTGCGCGCCGTCTCGCACTCGGGCAGCGCGACCATGGCCGCGACGAGCCACGGCTTCATCCGATCGATGAGCGCCAGTTGCAGCCCGCGTTCGGAAAGCCCGCGGCGAAGACGCCCCTCGTCGGCGTCGGTCAGGAAGTCGCCGATCCGCCGGTCGTCCGTGAACATGGTCAGGTCGGGCCGGCCCATCAGCGCCGCCTGCGCCGCCGCCGGATCGAGGATCTCCGTGGTCTCGATGACGACCGTGTCGGCCGCCTCGAACGCGGCCCGGGCAAAGGCCGGCAGGTCGGTGACGCGCGGATCGGTCATGTGCATGGTGCCGAACAGGAAGGACGGCGTCCGCCCGCCACTTTCGATCCGGTAGAGGATCGCATCGCCGTTGAGAACCGACGCGCCCTCGGCGAGGATGCGCGCATGCATCGCAGGATCGCTCGTTGCCATCTCGGCCAGAAGGTTGGTGCCCGCGCAGGCCGGCTGGGCCGCCTGCGCGGCCCGCGCCGAGACGGCAAGCGCGGTCAGAAGAACCAGGACGGCGACCGTCAGGTTGACGGCGGCGATCAGCTTGAGGGCCACCGCCGACAGGCGGTCGGCCGGCGCCACGAAAGACAGGGAGCGCGTTTTCATGGCCGCAGGCTAACGCGGATTGACGACGAAACCGTAAAGCGGATTGGTTCACATTTTATGGAAATTGGGATCAGGCGCGCGGATGGGCGGCGCGCCAGGCGTCAAGCAGGCGCGTCGCGTCGACGCCAGTATAAAGTTGCGTCGTCGACACGCTGGCATGGCCGAGCAGTTCCTGGATCGTGCGCAGATCGCCGCCTGCGCCCAGAAGATGCGTCGCGAAGGAATGGCGCAATGCATGCGGCGTGGCCGTGTCGGGCAGGCCCAGAGCACAGCGCAGGGCGCGCATGTCCCGCTGCAACACCTCCGCCCGCAGGGCCCCGCCGCGCACCCCCCGGAACAGCGGCGTGCCCGGGACGAGCCCATGGGGGCACTGGCTCCGATAGGCCTCGACGGCCTCGAAGACCACCGGCAGCAGCGGCACCGTGCGCGCCTTGCCGCCCTTGCCGGTCACCGCGATCGACCGGGCGGACCGGTCGCTCAGATCGCCGCCGTCGAGCGAAAGCGCCTCGCCGATGCGCAGCCCGCAGCCATAGAGCAGCGTGAGCACGGCGCCGTTGCGCGCCCGCACCCAGGGCGCCTCGTTGAGCTGTTCGCCGGCATCGACCACACGGGCGGCGTCTTTAACGGTCAAGGGTTTGGGCAGCGATCTGGGCTGGCGCGGCGCGCGCATCGCGTTGGCGGCGGCCGCGCTGGCCAGCCCCTCGCGCTCAAGATGGCGCAGAAAGGAGCGCACGCCGGCGAGCCCGCGCCCGACCGTGCGCGTGCCCGCCCCTTGCGCGCGCCGCCGCGTCAGGAAGGCGCGCAGATCCATCGGCCTGAGGTCGGCCACCTGCCCCAGGCCGGGCGGCCCGCCCTGATGGTCGGCCAGAAAGTGCAGGAACTGGCGCGTGTCGCGCTCATAGGCCTCGATCGTATGGGCCGACAGCCGCCGTTCACCGGCCAACCTGGCTAGCCAGGCGTTGCGCGCGGCGATCAGGTCGGGGCGGGCGGGCACAAGCGCATCGGACATGGCGGCAGCATAGAGGCGCCAAGGTTACCGCTTGCTTGCTGTTGGCGCGGCGGCGAAAACCGATTATCGCCAACCGATGGAAACAAAGCCGCCAAATCCGGTTCTGATGGGCGTGATCGGCGCGCCGCACGGCGTGCGCGGCCAGGTGCGCGTCAAGTCCTATACGGGCGATCCGCTGGCGCTGGGCGATTACGGCCCGCTGTTCGACGGCGCGGGAAACCGCTTCGAGGTGGCCGGCATTCGCCCGGCCAAGACGGTCGTGGTGGTGACCTTCAAGGGGATCGCGGGCCGCGATGCGGCCGAAAGGCTCAACGGCACGGAACTGTTCGTCGACCGCGGCCAGCTGCCCGACGACGAACTGGAGGACGACGAGTTCTATATCGACGATCTTGTCGGCATGGGTGCCGTCGACGGCGATGGCGCACGCATCGGCGCGGTGGTCGCCGTCCATAATTTCGGCGCCGAGGACATGATCGAGGTGAAGCCGGCCGGCGGCGGGCGCAGCGCGCTGTTTCCCTTCACGCGGGACGTGGTGCCGCAGATCGACCTTGAGGCGAGACGGCTGACGCTGGTGCCGCCCGGCGAGATCGTCGCCCGGCGGGAGGAGGATGGATGACGTTCGCCGCCTCGGTGCTGACGCTCTATCCGGGCATGTTTCCGGGCACGCTGGGCCAGGCGCTGGCCGGCAAGGCGCTCGAAGCCGGCACATGGACGCTCGACGTGACGCAGATCCGCGATTTCGCCGCCGACCGGCATCGCAGCGTCGACGACACGCCGGCGGGCGGCGGGCCGGGCATGGTGCTGCGCGCCGATATCCTCGCCAAGGCGATCGACCATGCCTCGCCGCCGGACGATCCGCGCCCGCGCCTTCTGATGAGCCCGCGTGGGACCCCGCTGACACAGGCGTTTGCGCGCGACCTCGCCGCCGGGCCGGGCGCGGTGATCGTGTGCGGGCGCTTCGAGGGCGTCGACGAGCGGGTGATCGCGGCGCGGAGCCTCACCGAGGTTTCGATCGGCGACTATGTGCTGTCGGGCGGCGAGGTCGCCGCGCAGGTGCTGCTCGACGCGATCGTCCGCCTTTTGCCCGGCGTGATGGGCAATCAGATGTCGGGCGAGATGGAGAGCTTCGAGACCGGGCTTCTTGAGCACCCACCGAGTGGGAAGGCCGGACGATCCCCGAGGTCCTCGCATCGGGCGATCATGGAAGAATAGAGGCCTGGCGGCGCGCCGCGGCCGAAAGGCTGACGCGGGCGCGTCGGGCCGATCTTTGGGAGGAGCGCGGCGCCAAAAAGTAACCCGAACGGGTGACAAAGGCCGCTTTGTCCTGTATGAGCCCGCAGAATTTCGGGCCAACCGAAGTCTTTACAGCAAATACGGGCACGACCACCGCTCCGGCCGCAAAGGCCAGGCAACACGATCATGGCCAGGGCCATGCCATTGTGTGCCCCCGTCGGGCGCTCTGGCGGTTCAAAAGAACAAAAGGACGTATCCGATGGACATCATCCGCCAGATCGAGGCCGAGCAGGCCGCCAAAATCGCCGAAAAGCGCACCTTTCCCGAATTCTCCCCCGGCGACACGCTGCGCGTTCAGGTGCGCGTGACCGAAGGCAAGCGCACGCGCCTTCAGGCGTTCGAAGGCGTGTGCATCGCACGCGCCGGCGCGGGCCTGAACGAAAACTTCACGGTGCGCAAGATTTCCTATGGCGAGGGCGTCGAGCGCGTCTTTCCGCTCTATTCGCCGCTCGTTGAGAAGGTCGAGGTGGTGCGTCGCGGCAAGGTGCGCCGGGCCAAGCTCTACTACATGCGCGCGCTGCGCGGCAAGAAGGCCCGTATCGCCGAGAACACAGGCTCACGCGCCCGCAGGCTGAACGAGGCCGAGCGCCGGGCGCTGGCCGAAGAGCGCGCCCGCGCCGAGGCCGACAAGATCGCGGCCGCCCAGGCCCTGGCCGCCGAAAAGGCCGCTCAGGAAGCGGCCGAAGCGACGGCGGCATCCGGGGACGACAAGACCGGCGCATAAGCCCTTCCGCATCTGCGGGGACATCGCAGAGGGCGGGCGGCGCGGCCCGCCTTTTTGGTGTCCGGCGATCAGGCCGCATCCTGTCTTGTCTTTCGGTCTCGCTTTTCGGCGGTCGAGCACGCCCGCCGCGCCGAAGGCGCGCGCTGACGGCTTGCGCGGCCGCCCGTTCCACGCCAGAATCGATGCCGAACCGGCCCGCCGTGACGAGCGGCACGCCGGCGATGACGGCGAACAGCGAGGGAGTGCGTGATGGTGACCGGGCGAAGTGTGCTGAGCGTGGCGACGGCGGCCATGGTGGGGATGGCGACGGCGGCGGCCGCGATGGACCTGCCGGACCTTGAGGGCCGCACGATCACCGTCGTCACCGAGAACGCCTATCCCCCGCTCCAGTTCCTCGATCCGGCGACCGGCGAACAGATTGGCTGGGAGTATGACGCCATGGCCGAGATCGCCGAGCGCCTGAACGCCGCCATCATCTATGAGAACATCTCATGGGACGCGATGATCCAGGCGGTCTCGGACGGCCAGTACGATATCGGCATGACCGGGATCACGATCCGCCAAGACCGCACCCAGAAGGTCGATTTCTCCGACGCATACATGACAAGCCAGATGTTCATGCTGGTGCGCGGCGACGAGGAGCGCTTTGCCGATGCGCCTTCCTTTGCCGCCTTCGAGGACGGGCTCGTGGGCGCCCAGCCCGGCACCACGCCTTTCTATGTCGCGGTCTATGACATGCTCGACGGCGACGAGGGCAATCCGCGCATCAGGCTGTTCGAGACCTTCGGCGCCTCGGTGCAGGCTCTGCGCACCGGCGACGTCGACGTTGTGCTGACCGACGGCACCGCCGGCGAGGGCTATGTCAAGGCATCGGGCGGCGCGCTCAAGCTGGTCGGTGAGCCGCTCGGCACCGAAGACTTCGGCTTTATCTTCCCCAAGGGCTCCGATCTGGTCGCGCCGGTCAACGCGGCCATCGCCGCCATGAAGGCGGCCGGCACGCTGGACGCGCTGAACACCAAATGGTTCCTGGAGTATTCGCTGGGGCAATAGGACGATTGGCCCGATAATCTGCCGCGACATCCCCCCGTTTCAGCCTTCCTCCGGTCAATGTCGGAGGGAACGCATGGGCATCGCGCACGCAGTTGGACTTCGAGCCCGGCGTAACGCTCTTCCGACAGGCGGAGACGTTCGCGGAAGGGGCCCCGAATCCACTGGCTTTCCCGGCCCGCTCCGCCTATATGCGCCGCAACATCTCCGATTCCCGAGACGACCCATGTCCCTCCGCAACATCGCGATCATCGCGCATGTCGACCATGGCAAGACGACGCTCGTCGACGAACTGCTGAAACAGTCCGGCGTCTATCGCGACAATGAGCGCGTCGCCGAGCGCGCCCTCGATTCCGGCGACATCGAAAAGGAGCGCGGCATCACCATCCTCGCCAAGGCCACCTCGGTGACCTGGAAGGACACGCGCATCAACATCGTCGACACGCCCGGCCACGCCGATTTCGGCGGCGAGGTCGAGCGCATCCTCAACATGGTCGATGGGGCCGTCCTTCTGGTCGACGCGGCCGAGGGGCCGATGCCGCAGACCAAGTTCGTGGTCGGCAAGGCGCTCAAGGTGGGATTGCGCCCGATCGTCGCCGTCAACAAGATCGACCGGCCGGACGCGCGGCCCGATGCCGTGGTCGACGAGGTGTTCGACCTGTTCGCCGCGCTCGACGCCGATGAGGGACAGCTCGATTTTCCCATTCTGTATGGTTCCGGCCGCGACGGCTGGATGGCCGCCGCGCCCGAAAGGCCGGCCGACGCCTCGCTTGCGCCCTTGTTCGATCTGGTGCTGGCCCGCGTGCCCGAGCCCGCCACCGGCGAAGGCCCGTTCCGCATGATCGGCACGATCCTGGAGGCCAACCCGTTCCTCGGCCGCATCGTCACCGGCCGCATCCATTCCGGTTCGGTCCGGCCGAACCAGACGGTCAAGGTCATGGACCGCGACGGCGCGACCCTGGAGACCGGCCGCGTGTCGAAGGTCCTCGCCTTTCGCGGTCTTGAACGCCAGCCGATCGAGCAAGGCGCGGCCGGCGATATCGTCGCGATCGCCGGCCTGTCCAGGGGCACGGTCGCCGACACGTTCTGCGATCCGTCCGTCACCGGGGCGCTGCCCGCCCAGCCGATCGATCCGCCGACCGTGACCATGAGCTTCATGGTCAATGATTCGCCCCTTGCCGGCACCGAGGGCAGTCACGTGACCAGCCGCGTCATCCGCGACCGGCTGATGCGGGAAGCCGAGGGCAATGTGGCGCTCAGGATCGAGGATTCCGACCAGAAGGACGCCTTCCACGTCTCCGGCCGGGGCGAACTGCAATTGGCCGTGCTGATCGAGACCATGCGCCGCGAGGGGTTCGAACTGGCCGTCTCGCGGCCGCGCGTCGTCATGCGCAAGGACGAAAGCGGCCGTACGCTCGAACCCGTCGAGGAAGTCGTCATCGACGTGGACGAGGAGCATTCGGGCGCCGTCGTCCGGAAGATGAGCGAGCGCAAGGGCGAGATGCTCGAACTCAGACCCTCGGGCGGCGACCGGGTGCGGCTCGCCTTCCACGCGCCCACGCGCGGGCTGATCGGCTACCAGTCTGAGCTTCTCACCGACACCAGGGGCACGGCGATCATGAACCGGCTGTTCCACGCCTATGCGCCCTACAAGGGGCCGATCGCCGGCCGCAACAATGGCGTGCTAATCGCCAACGAGCAGGGCGAGGCGGTCGCCTATGCGCTGTTCAACCTCGAAGATCGCGGTGCCATGGTGATCGATCCGGGCACACGCGTCTATCAGGGCATGATCGTCGGTATCCATGCGCGCGACAACGATCTGGAGGTCAATGTGCTCAAGGGCAAGAAGCTGACCAATGTCCGCGCCGCCGGCAAGGATGACGCGGTCAGGCTGACCCCGCCGGTCGCGATGACGCTCGAACGGGCCCTGTCCTGGATCGAGGACGACGAACTGGTCGAGGTGACGCCGCAATCGATCCGCCTGCGCAAGCTCCATCTCGACCCGCACGCGCGCAAGCGGTTCGACAAGGCCCGCGCGAACGCCTGACCGCGCGCCGGCGCAACACGCTGTGAAATCGAGCGGGCCGGCCTGGAATCGGGGTTGCCCGAAGCCCGCCGCTGGCCCATGGTTGACCGATCATGACCGCGCTGACGATCGACATACGCCCGGCAGACCCGCGTGATGCGGCAGGCATCGCCGAGGTGCATGCGGCCGCCTGGCAGAACGCCTATGCGGGCATCATTCCCCACAAGGCGTTGCGCATGATGATCGGTCGGCGCGATCACCGCTGGTGGAGCCGCGCGAT
>NZ_CFIFWG010000141.1:0-8307 GCF_984466335.1 Roseitalea sp.
AGCTCCGCTCTACCCTTTTGCTTTGTCGCTTGTCTTATCGGCTCTGGTGATTCCACCTTCGCCGGACGCGCTCTAGCCCGCCTTGCGAAGCCGGGCGGATGCGTCAGGGTCGGGAGCGACCTCCGGCCCATCGATCACGATCAGCACGTCCCGAAAGCCGCCCGCGGCCAGATCGCTGGCGGCGCCGACGGTGTTCTCGTCGGTCAACGTATCGACAGACAGCACGATCTCGCAGTCGGAGCTGACCAGCCTGTCGAGCCCGGCCGCATCGGCGACGCCGCAATCGACGAGGACGATGTCATAGGCCGCGCCCAGACCTTCGAGGATGATCGGCAGCCGCTCGATGCCCGAAAGCGCGCGGTCGGAGCCGGCCTGCCCCAAGGGCACGATATGGGCGCCGGACCCGATATCGCCGAAGATGACCTCGGAATAGGACGCCTCCGCCGCCAGCAGATCGGTGATGCCGGGATCGGCCGTATCGGCTCCCATGAGCCCGCCGGCCTGCCCCGCGCCCGACAGGTCGAGCACGATCACGCGCAGGCCCTTGCGGTCGAGCAGGCGCGCGATCTCGACCGCGCTGTGCGCGCCGGTGCCGCCGGGCGGCGCCACGAAAAGCGCGCGACCGGCGCCCCGCTGGATCAGCTTGGCGGCGACCGCCGCAATGGAGTGATTGTCGTTGGCCGGGCCGCCATCGGCCGCCACCTCCCCCGAATCGGCGGGCCTTGCCTCCTGCGTCGGCGGCCAAAGACGCCACTGTCGCCCGGCATCGGCGCGCGGTGCCGTCTCGCCGGACACGCTGGGGGCGGATCGGGACCGATCGGCCGCAGGGGCCGCGTTCGCCACCGCCTCGGCCGCCGGACGCCGGCCCGATGTCGGAGCGGGAACGAGCGCGCGGCGCGAGAACAGTTCGCGCATCAAGGTGACGATGATCATAAACACAAGCGAGGCGACGAACGTGGCGCTCATCAGCGGCGCCGTTCGCGGAAAGGACGGCGCGATCGGCACGGTCGCGCTCGATATGAGCCGCGCCTTGGCCGGCGCATATTCGCCCTGATCGCGCGACTGGGCCTCGCGGAACCGGACGAGAAAGGTTTCCAGCAGCGCCCGCTTGGAGGTCGCCTCGCGTTCCAGCGCGCGCAGTTCGACCTCGCTGTCATTGGCCCGGGCGGACGCCGCCTTCAGCGTGTTCAGATCGGCGTTCAGCTCGGTCTCGCGGCCGCGCGCGATCTCGGCTTCGTTGCGCAGTCCGGCCAGCACGTTGCGGGCCTGCGACCGGATCTGCGCGTCAAGCCCGTCAATCTGCGATTGCAGCGCCTGCATGCGCGGATGGCCGGACAGCAGCGTGGTCGACAGATCGGCGAGTTGGGCGCGCAGATTGGCCTGCTGCTCGGTCAGCCGGGCGATCACCGGCGAGGCGATCACGTCGGGCACGGTTTCGACCGCCGCCCCGTCGCGCAGCGCCGTCTCGACGCTGCGCACGCGCGCCTCGACCGACGAACGCTCGGCGCGCACGCGCGACAGTTCGGTGGACAGTTCGGCCAGCTGCTGGGTGGCGAGCACGGCGTTGTTCTGGCCAAGGAGCAGGCCGTTGTCGGCGCGAAAGACGGCCGCGGCCGCCTCGGCGGTGCGCACCTCGCCCTGCAACCGGCCGATCTCGCCTTCCAGATACCGCGCGGCGGCGCCGGTGTTCAGAAGCTGGGCCTGGCTTTCGAGCGCCACATAGGCGGCGGCGAGCGCGTTGGGCACGCGCGCCGCCAACTCGCGATCCGACGAGCGGAATTCGATCACGATCACCCGGGAATTGTTGACCGGAAAGACGGTCAGGCGCCCGCGCAGCGCATCGAGCACCTGCTTTTCCTCGGAGGCGGCGGAGGGATCGGCCGCAAGCCCGAGCATGATCAGCCCGCGCCGGAACGTGGTAAGGTTGGCATCGGCGTTGAACTCGCCACGCGAGGCAAGGTCCAACTCACCGGCCACCCGCAACAGCAGATCGGTCGAGGTGATGATCTCGACCTGGCTCGCCACCGCCTCCTGGTCGAGCCGCGTCTGGTCGGCCAGAGGGTCGCGCTCGGGCCGGGTGAAGACGGATTCGCCCGCATCGATCAGCACGCGCGCGTCGGAACGGTACTGCGGGGTCGCCAGCATCAGAAGGAACGTGACGATCCCGGTCGCCGCAAGAGCACCGATCAGGATGATCCATCTGTCGCGCCAAAGGGCCGCAAACAGCCGACCGACATCGATGTCGGCATCGCGCGACTGGTAGGAGGTTGCGGCCATGATCGTCACTCCGGAAACACGGTACTGACCGTACATCGTAAATCGTTATGGTTTCCACGGCGTAAACCGCCCATTGAACTTTTGTTCACCTCCCTTGCCGAGTCCTTAAGCGCCCACACGGCCCGGTTGTCGGGGCGCAAGGCCGGCTTTACCGGTCATTAACCCTGACGGAGCGATAACCGGCACGATCCAGGGCGCCCCGCGCGCCTGCCGACCGATCCTAGGATGTGCCGATGGGTGTTCAGTTGCGCTCCTTTTCCACAAAGGCCATCGCCGTGGCGGCCCTTTGCGCCCTTGCGGCCTGCACGGGCTACCGCCCCGCCCCGCCAGCCTTTCACGAGGCCATCGGCCAGCCCTATACGCTCGATGCGGGCGATCGGCTGCGGGTGACCGTCTTCGGCCAGGGCGACCTGACCAATGCCTACGCGGTCGACCAGTCCGGCTACATCTCGTTCCCGCTCGTGGGCGCCGTGCCGGCGCGCGGCCGCACGGTGCGGCAGGTGGAGCGCGAGATCGCCCAGAAGCTGCGCCAGGGCTTCCTGCGCGATCCCGACGTGTCGGTGCAGGTCGATCGCTACCGGCCCGTCTTCGTGATGGGCGAAGTGGGCTCGGCGGGACAATATTCCTACGTTCCGGGCATGACGGTGCAGACCGCGATCGCCTCGGCCGGCGGATTTTCCGCGCGCGCCAATCAGGCGAACGCCGACATCACCCGCCACATCAACGGCCGGGTCATGACCGGCCGGGTCCCGATTTCCGATCCGATCCTTCCGGGCGATACGATCTATGTGCGCGAACGGCTGTTCTGATCGGGCCGGGGCCATGTCATGGCACACGTCATGGCACGCGCGCGCCCGCTGAACATCGTCCATGTGCTGCGGGCGCCGATGGGCGGGGTCCTGCGCCATGTCCGCGACCTGGCGCGCGCCCAGGCCGACATGGGCCACCGTGTCGGGCTTGTGTGCGACGGGCCAGGCACGGCCGGCTACGACGAGGCGATGCTGGAAGCGCTGTCGCCTTGGCTCGCGCTGGGTCTGCATCGTGTGCCGATGGCCCGCCCGGTCGGCCCCCGCGACGTGATCGCAGCGCGCAACGTGCTGGGATGCTTGAAGAAGCTTGCGCCCGACATCGTACACGGGCATGGCGCCAAGGGCGGCGTCTATGCGCGGGTGGTCGGCGCGATGGCCAACCGCACCGCGCGGCCGGCGCGGCTCTATTCGCCCCATGGCGGCAGCCTGCACCATGACCCGGCGCGGCGCGGCGGCCGGCTTTACTTCGCCGTCGAGCGCCTGCTTGAGCGCTGGTGCGAAACGATCCTGTTCGTCGCCGAATACGAGGCCCGGACATACCGCGCCAAGATCGGCATCGCGCGCTGCCGGACCAAGGTCGTCCATAACGGCCTGCTGGACGCCGAGTTCGCGCCCGTCGCGCCGGCTCCCGGCGCCGCCGACTTCCTGTTCATCGGCGAGATGCGCCCGCTCAAGGGGCCGGACCTGTTCGTGGACGCGATCGCCGCGCTGCGGTCCGGCGGCCACCGGGGCGTTTCGGCCGTCATGGTCGGCGCGGGCCCCGGCCGCGAGGCGATCGCCGAACGGATCGCCCAGGCCGGCCTTGCCGGGACCATCGCCATGCACGATCCGATGCCGGCCCGGCGGGCGTTCGCGCTCGCCCGCACGGTGGTGATGCCCTCGCGCGCCGAGGCGATGCCCTACATCGTGCTCGAAGCGCTGGGAGCGGGCAGGCCGCTGATCGCGACGCGCGTGGGCGGTGTCGCCGAGATCATGGGCACGGACAGCGCCGCGCTGATCGAACCCGCCCTGCCCGCCCTGACCGATGCCATGGACCGCGCCCTGGGCGAGCCGGGCTGGCCGGGCGCGCAGATGCCGGCAACGGACAGCCTGCGCGCCCGGTTCAGCGCGACGGCGATGGCGACCTCGGTCCTTGCGGCCTATCGCGAGGCGCTTGCGCGCGTCCGGCCCGGCGCGGCGGTGCGGCCCAAAACGGCACGGCCCGCCGACCCGTCATCAAACGTTTCTTAAGCCGGCCTGGATAGCGTGCGGCGGCAAACGCCAACGGACGGAGCCATGAACGAGATCGATCCGCGCCTGCGTTACACGCCGGAGACGGTCAGGGCGTTCCGGACCGGCGACGAACTGGTCGTCAAGGAAGGCAAGCTCAACGCGCTTGCCACGCGGATCGCCGACGAATATCGCCGCGACACGATTTCGCCCTCCATGGTGTCGGGCCTGCTGCGCGCGGCCGAGTTCGCCTGCCTGGCGCTCATATCGGTGGCGATCATGCTCGGCTATGTCGGCGTGCCCTACAACATGCTGCTCGAATATCCGGCCGCGATCGTTCTGGGCTCGGCGCTGTTCGTGGTCTTCGCCGAGGTGGCGGACGCCTACCAGATCCGCGCGATCCGCAACTCGATGGCCTTCTTCCCGCGCGTGGCGCTGATGTGGACGGCCGCCTTTGCGGTGATGGCGCTGGTCGCCTTCTTCATGAAGGCCTCCGAGGACTATTCGCGCGTCTGGTTCGGCTCGTGGTTCCTGGGCGGGCTCGTCTTCCTGTTCGCAACCCGTCTTTTGATGAACTGGCGCGTGCGCAGATGGGCGCGCAACGGCACGATGGAACGGCGCGCGGTGATCGTCGGCGGCGGCAAGGCGGCCGAAAAGCTGATCCGCGCCATGGAGGCCCAAGCCGACAACGACGTGCGCATCTGCGGCATCTTCGACGACCGCGACGACGACCGTTCGCCGCCGATCGTGGCCGGCTATCCAAAGCTGGGCGATATCGAGGAACTGGTCACGTTCACCCGCCGCGCGCGCATCTCCATGCTGATCGTCGCACTGCCGCTGGACGCCGAAAAGCGCGTTCTGCACATGCTCAAGAAGCTTTGGGTCCTGCCGGTCGACATCCGCCTGTCGGCCCATTCCCACAAGCTCAGATTTCGCCCGCGCACCTATTCCTATATCGGAAAGGTGCCGATGTTCGACATTTTCGACCGGCCGATCCGCGACTGGGACCGGGTCGCCAAGCGCGGCTTCGATATCGTCTTCTCGCTGCTGGGCATCGTCGCGCTGTCGCCGGTCATGCTGGCGGCCGCGATCGCCGTGAGGCTGACCTCCAGGGGCCCGGTGATCTTCGTGCAGAAACGGCACGGCTTCAACAACGAGATCATCAACGTCTACAAGTTCCGCTCCATGTTCGTCGATCAGCAGGACGCGACGGCACGAAAAGCGGTGACGAAGGACGATCCGCGCGTGACGCCGGTCGGCCGCTTCATCCGCAAGACGTCGATCGACGAGCTGCCGCAGTTCTTCAACGCGCTCAAGGGCGAATTGTCGCTGATCGGCCCGCGTCCGCACGCCATCCAGGCGCAGACCCGCGACAAGCTCTACGGTGAGGTCGTGGACGGCTATTTCGCCCGCCACCGGGTCAAGCCGGGCGTTACCGGCTGGGCGCAGATCAATGGCTGGCGCGGCGAGGTGGACACCGACCAGAAAATCAAGAAGCGCACCGAATATGACCTTTTCTACATCGAGAACTGGTCGCTCCTGCTCGATCTGAAGATCCTGCTGCTGACGCCGATCCGGCTGCTGAACACGGAAAACGCCTATTGACCGCAACGACGCCCACCGTCTCGCCGGCCGCCGGGAGCCGGGCCTTGGGCGGCCTTGTGGGCGCCCTTGCGATCTGGCTGAGCGCCTTCCTGAGCGGCTTCGTCATCAACGAGCCGGCTCCTTACGAATTGTTCATGAGCGGGCTTGTCGCGATCTGGTTCCTATTCGGGCTGCGGCTGCCGGCCGAGATCATGCCGCTGACGGTGCTGCTCGTCCTGTTCAATGTGGGCGGCATCGTCTCGATGATGACGATGGCCGACTGGAGGGACGCGCCGATGTACCTGGCCGTCGGCTTCTTCCTGGCGTTCACGGCGATCTTCTTCGCCGCGGCGGTCGTCGGCGACCGGCGACGCCTCGACATGATCATGAACGGCTATCTGGCGGCCGCGGTGCTGACCGGCTCCCTGGGCGTCATCGGCTATTTCGGACTTGTGCCCGGCGCCGACATCTTCACCCGCCATGGTCGCGCCATGGGCGCCTTCCAGGATCCGAACGTTTTCGCGCCCTTCCTCGCCCTGCCCGCGATCTGGTGCCTGCACGGCGTGCTGACGCGGCCGTTCGGCGGCGCGATGTGGCGGCTGGCCCTCATGACCGTCCTGGTGTTCGCGATCTTCCTGTCCTTTTCGCGCGCCGGCTGGGGGCTGTTCATCGTCTGCGCGCTCGTTCTGACAGGCGTTCTGCTGATCGCCTCGCCGACGCCGGCGTTCAGGCTGCGCATCGTGGTGCTCGCGGTCGCGGCGGCCCTGGCGCTGGCCGCAGCGCTCGCCGTGGCGTTGCAGATCGATGCGGTGCGCGACATGCTGATCGAGCGCGCGCGCCTGTTCCAGACCTATGACGCCGGACAGGGCGGGCGCTTCGCCAACCAGCGGCTTGGCTTCTTCAAGGCGACCGAGCACCCGTTCGGCATCGGGCCTTTGGAGTTCGGGCGGCGTTTCGGCGCCGATACGCACAATATCTGGCTGAAGGCGCTGTTCGATTACTCATGGCTGGGGTTTGCATGCTATGTGACGCTCGTGTTCTGGACGCTGGGCGCGGGACTGAAAATTATGTTCCGCGACCGGCCCTGGCAGCCGGTCCTGATCTGCGCGCTGGTCGTCTTCTTCGGCCACATGCTGGTCGGCAACGTGATCGACACCGATCGCTGGCGTCACCTCTATCTGATCTTCGGGGTCATATGGGGGTGCATCGCGCTGGAGGCCAGGCACCAGAGGGACGGGACGGCCGCCGCGCGCGATGGCGTGCCGCAGAGCTTTGGCGCGGCATCGTCCAACGCCATTCCCTGAGGAGAGGCCGGTCCCGAGGAAAAGCCGGCCTTGGGAAAAGCCAGTCCTGGGAAAACTGGTCGGAGCGGCGGGATTCGAACCCACGACCCCTACACCCCCAGTGTAGTGCGCTACCGGGCTGCGCTACGCTCCGACCGTGGCACTCTCCTTATTGGTCAAGGGCCGGTCGCGCAAGCATGCAATTGGCCTTGCCGGGCCGGAAGCGCGCCTTGCCATGGCGTTCACCGCGCCTGGTCGAGCAACCGCTTGCATTCGAGAAGATCGAACAGTGCCTCTTGCAGGAGCGCGCGATTGTCGCGCGACAGGTCGGCGTCGGCATCGCCGCCGGCCGCCTCGCGGCCGCCAAGGCCGAACAGGCCGCGCGGACGTGGCCTGGCGTGACCGACCATCACGTCGGTGTCGACCGTCTCGTTCGGGGCCGCATCGACGCTCGCATCGGCGGGGGCGGGATCGGCATCGGTATCGGCACCCTCCTGCGCGCGCGCATCGGCGCTGCGGCGCGCCATCTGCTCAAGCGCCGACATGTCGCCCGCCCCGATCGCGATGGCGAACTGAACACCGTTCTCGCGCAGGATCTTCTGGGCGCCCTTGATCGTATAGCCTTCCTCGTAGAGCAGGTGGCGGATGCCCCGCAAAAGGTCGACATCCGAAGGCCGGTAGTAGCGACGGCCGCCGCCGCGCTTGAGCGGCCTTATCTGCGAGAAACGGGTTTCCCAGAAGCGCAGAACGTGCTGGGGCAGGTCAAGATCGTCGGCGACTTCGGAAATGGTGCGGAATGCGTCAGCGCTCTTTTCGGTCATCGTGGTCCCTTGTCCGAACGCCGCGCCAGGGGTGTTGCGCCACCACCGCTCATCGACGCCTGGTATGCCGCTCCCGGTAGCCATCGATGATGCGCTGCTTGAGCACGTTCGACGCCTTGAACGCGACGACCCGGCGCGGTGAGATCGGCACTTCCTCGCCCGTCTTCGGATTGCGGCCGATCCGCTCGGTCTTCGAGCGGACCTGGAAGGTGGCAAAAGACGACAGCTTGACAGTCTCGCCGCGCACGATCGCCTCGCAAATCTCGTTGATGATCGTTTCAACGAGCGCGGCCGACTCGGTGCGCGACAGCCCCACCTTGCGGT
>NZ_CFIFWG010000142.1:0-8293 GCF_984466335.1 Roseitalea sp.
GCGTTTGGACGCTGGCGGACCAGATTACGGCCCGCAAGGGAATCAAGGCGCGCAGGGGCGAGGTGATTGAGGCGTTCGTAACCGAAGGCGGCAACGCCAATACGGCCGCGACACAATATCATTATTGGAGCCAGCAGTACGATCCGGCCGCCGATGAGCGGAGCGATGCGCGACCGGTCCCGGTTGCCTCCACGCTCAGGGTCGATTCCGCCGGTCGGCTTGTAATCCCCGCGGAAATACGCGACGCCATGCAGATCGGCGCGGATGGCGTTTTGCATGCCACGCTTGAGAATGGCGAGTTGCGGCTGATCACGCCGCGCACGGCATTGGATCGGGCCAAGGCGATCGTGCGCAAATATGTGCAGCCGGGCGTGAGCGTCGTCGATGAGCTGATTGCCGACCGGCGTGCCGAGGCCGCGCGGGAAAACGAACCTTGACGATGGTCTTGGATGCGTCGGCCGTTGTGGCCCATCTTAATGACGAGCCCGGTGGCGACCGTGTCGGCGCGCTGCTGAATGGAGCACTGATATCGGCGGTCAATCTATGCGAAGTCGGAAGCAAGCTGTCCGATTTCGGCGTGCCGGACGATGAATGGGCGGCTGTGATGCGTGCGTTACACCTCGATGTGGTCGCGTTCGACGGCCCTCAAGCGGATCGTGCCATAGCCTTGCGGGCGATGACGCGCGCCAAGGGCTTGTCGCTGGCCGATCGTGCCTGCCTGGCGCTCGCCATAGATCGCAACGCAACCGCCGTTACCGCCGACCGGGCCTGGGCCGCTCTCGATGTCGGCTGCGAGATCGAGCTGATCCGGTGAACGTCCTGCGAGTTCAGACCGAGGAAGTCGCCGCCGAGGCCGCGCGCATCATGGCCGGCGGGTCCGAGGCGGCGCGCGCGCGGCACCTCGGGCGCGGCAAGCTTTTGCCGCGCGACCGGGTGCAGGCCCTGCTCGATCCCGGCGCGCCGTTCCTGGAAATCGGCCTGTTCGCCGCGCGCGGCGTCTATGCGGACGATGTTCCCGCCGCCGGCCTGATCGCCGGCGTGGGCAAAGTGTCGGGCCGCGACTGCATGATCGTGTGCAACGATGCGACGGTGAAGGGCGGCACCTATTATCCGCTGACCGTCAAGAAGCATCTGCGCGCCCAGGAGATCGCCGCCGAGAACCGGTTGCCGTGCCTTTATCTGGTCGATTCGGGCGGTGCCAACCTGCCCAATCAGGACGAGGTGTTCCCCGACCGTGACCATTTCGGCCGCATCTTCTACAATCAGGCACGCATGAGCGCGGCGGCCATACCCCAGATCGCCGTGGTGATGGGCTCGTGCACGGCGGGCGGGGCCTATGTGCCGGCGATGAGTGACCAGACGATCATCGTGCGCGAGCAGGGCACGATCTTTCTCGCCGGCCCGCCGCTGGTCAGGGAGGCGACGGGCGAGACTGTGGACGCCGAAACACTGGGCGGCGGCGACACCCACACCCGTCTTTCGGGCGTTGCCGACTATCTGGCCGACGACGACCGCCACGCGCTGGCGCTTGCCCGCCGGATCGTCGCCGATCTGGGTCCCGCGCCCGTGCCCGATATCGCGCTGAAAAAGACGGTCGCCCCCGCGCACGATCCCGAAACGCTGCCCGATCTGATCCCGGACGATCCAAGGACGCCCTATGACGTGCGGGACGTGATCGCGCGGATCGTCGATGGTTCGGATTTCGCCGAGTTCAAGCCGCGCTATGGCGCGACGCTGGTGACCTGCTTTGCGCATATGGACGGCGTGCCCGTCGGCATCCTCGCCAACAATGGCGTTCTGTTCTCGGAAAGCGCGCTCAAGGGCGCCCATTTCATCGAACTGTGCTGTCAGCGGCGCATGCCGCTCCTGTTCCTGCAGAACGTCACCGGTTTCATGGTCGGCGCAAAGTATGAGGCCGGCGGCATCGCCAAGGACGGCGCCAAGCTGGTGCAGGCCGTCGCAACGGCGGCCGTGCCGAAGGTGACGGTGATCGTCGGCGGCTCCTACGGCGCGGGCAATTACGGCATGTGCGGCCGCGCCTACGGCCCGCGCTTCTTGTGGATGTGGCCGAACGCGCGCATCGCGGTGATGGGCGGGGCGCAGGCGGCCGGCGTTCTGGCCACCGTCAAGCGCGCGGGCATCGAGGCGAAAGGCGGCACCTGGAGCGCGCGGCAAGAGGCGGCGTTCAAACAGCCGACGCTGGATCTGTTCGAGGAACAGTCGCATGCCTTTTACGCCTCGGCGCGGCTTTGGGACGACGGCATCATCGATCCGCGCACGACGCGCGATGTGGTGGCGCTCAGCCTGCGCGCCGCATTGAATGCGCCGATGGAGGAAACGCGGTTCGGGGTTTTCAGGATGTGACGAGGTCTCGCCGTGATCACCAAGCTCCTCATCGCCAACCGGGGCGAGATCGCCTGCCGTGTCATCGGGACGGCCCGGCGCATGGACATCGCCACCGTCGCGGTCCATTCGGACGCCGATGTCGATGCGCTGCATGTCGAACTGGCCGACGAGGCGGTGCGGATCGGCCCGCCGGCGGCGGCCGAAAGCTATCTGAACGGCGCGGCGATCATCGACGCGGCCAAAGCCACCGGCGCCGGGGCGATCCATCCCGGCTATGGCTTCCTGTCGGAAAATCCGGCCTTCGTGGAGGCGGTCGAGGCGGCGGGGCTGGTCTTTGTCGGCCCGTCGGCCGACGCGATCCGAGCGATGGGGCTGAAGGACGCGGCGAAAGCTCTGATGGAAAAGGCCGGCGTGCCCGTCGTGCCGGGCTATCACGGCGACAAGCAGAGCCCGGATTTTCTCGCCGCCGAGGCCGGCCGGATCGGCTATCCGGTGCTGATCAAGGCGCGCGCGGGCGGCGGCGGCAAGGGCATGCGCAAGGTGGCGCGCGCCGGGGACTTCCGGGCCGCGCTCGCAAGCTGCCGGCGCGAGGCGCAGGCCGCCTTCGGCGACGATGCGGTGCTGATCGAAAGGTTCGTTGCGTCCCCGCGCCATATCGAGGTGCAGGTCTTCGGCGACGCGCACGGCAACATGGTGCATCTTTTCGAGCGCGACTGCTCGCTGCAACGCCGCCATCAGAAGGTGATCGAGGAAGCGCCCGCGCCGGGCATGACCGATGAGGTGCGCGCGGCGATGACGCGGGCGGCGATCGGCGCTGCGCGCGCCGTCGGCTATGAGGGCGCCGGCACGGTCGAATTCATCGCCGACGGCTCGGGACCGCTCGCGCCGGACCGGTTCTGGTTCATGGAGATGAACACGCGGCTTCAGGTCGAGCATCGGGTGACCGAGGCGGTGACCGGGCTCGATCTGGTCGAATGGCAGTTGCGCGTTGCGGCGGGCGAGCCGCTGCCGCTGGGCCAGGATGACATCCCGCTGCGCGGCCATGCCTTCGAGGCGCGGCTTTACGCGGAGGACCCGGCGCGCGGCTTCCTGCCGCAGACCGGAACATTGGCGCATTTGCGGTTTCCGGGGCAGATGCCCCGAAGGGACGCAGCGGGGCGCGGCCCGGGCATTCGCATCGACACCGGCGTGCGGGCGGGGGACGCCGTCACGCCCCATTACGATCCCATGATCGCCAAGCTGATCACGCATGGCGAAACGCGCGCCCAGGCGCTCGGCCGGCTGCGATGCGCGCTCGCCCGAACCCATATCGCCGGCGCGGTGACCAACAGGGCGTTTCTTGTGGCGCTCGCGAACCATGGCGGGTTCGCCGCCGGCGCGGTCCATACCGGGCTTATCGATCGCGACCTCGACGCGCTGACGGCGCCACCCGAGCCGCCGGACCTTGCGGTGGCGCTCGCCGGGATCGTGGCGCTGGACCTCGATCTCGCCGATCGGCGCCTTGGCTGGCGGCTTTGGGGCGAGGCCGGCCACGCCATGCGCCTGCGCCAGGGCGATGCATTGATCGAGCGGCGGCTGGTTCCGCATGGGCCGGGCAGCGTCACGCTCGACGGCGAGACGCCGCTGCGGCTCGATCATCTGGCGCGCGAGGGCGCGACCGTGCAAGGCCGTTGCGGCGGCGTGCGGTTTCTGGCCGATGTGGCGCGCTACGACGTTTTCGGGACAAGGCATGTCTCGGTGCTGCTCGACGGCGCCTCGCACCGGTTCGCCGTGCCCGACCCGCTCGAAGGCAGCGCGACGGCCGCCGCAGCCGCCGCGGCCGGCGATGCGGTGACCGCGCCCATGGCCGGAATCGTCCGGCTGATCGACGTCGAGGCCGGCCAGGCGGTGTCCGCCGGCGACCGGCTGGCGGTGGTCGAGGCGATGAAGATGGAGCATGCGCTGACCGCCCCGCGCGACGGGGTGATCGCGACCGTGCGCGGCGCCGAAGGCGAGGCGGTGGAGGGCGGCGCCGTTCTGATCGCCTTCGAGCCGGAGGCCGGGTGATGCGTCCGAAAGCACCGGCTTGCCGGCAGGATCATGCGCCGTGCCGGGCGCGCGCGGCACGGGAGTGGGAAAAATGACCGGGTTCGAGACCCTTCGGCTTGAGACCGACGCGCGCGGCGTCGCCACCCTTACCTTGAACCGGCCCGACAGGCACAATGCGATGAATGCGCCGATGATCGCCGAACTCGCCGTGACGGGTAAGGCGCTGGCGCGCGATCCTGCCGTCCGCGTCGTGGTTCTCCGATCCGAGGGGCCGACCTTCTGCGCCGGCGGCGACCTGGGCTGGATGCGCGAGCAGATGGCCAGGGACCGCGCCGGCAAGATGGCCGCGAGCCGGGCGCTCGCGACGATGCTGGCGATCCTCAACGGCCTGCCCAAGCCGCTGATCGCGCGGGTACAGGGCAATGCGTTCGGCGGCGGGGTGGGGCTGCTTTCGGTGTGCGACATCGCCATCGCCGTGCCCGAAACGCGCTTTGCGCTGACCGAGACCAGGCTGGGCCTGGCTCCCGCCGCGATCGGGCCGTTCGTGGTGCGCAGGCTCGGCGAGGGGTTCGCCCGCCAGATGCTGCTCGCCGGCCGGCCGTTCGACGCCGCGTTCGCCTTGCGGGCCGGCCTGATCGCCGAGATCCGTCCCGCCGACGCGCTCGACGAGGCGGTGGACCGCGCCGCGACCGCCGCCTTGACCGGCGCGCCGGGCGCGATCGCCGATGCCAAGCGGTTCTGCCTGACCTTCGAGCGGCTCGATCCGGAGACGCTGACCGAAAGGACCGCCGCGCTCCTGGCCGATCGCTGGGAGACAAGGGAGGCCGCCGACGGCATCGCCGCCTTCTTCGCCAGAAAACGCCCGCCCTGGACCCCCGCAGATTAGAGCGGTTTGTCTTTAGATGGGAGCGGTTTGATGGACAGGGTTTTTCGCCGCGGCGAGGAAAACACCGCAGCGCGATATGAATATCGTGCGAGGATTTTGACGATGCTGCCGGCGGAAAAGACGTCCAAGCCGGGGGCCGATAACGTATTGAAATCAAATGAGACCCGCAAATCGTCCGAGCTTGGTCTTTTGCGTTCTGGACGGCGTTGCGCGCTCCTAACGGTGCTCGCACCGTGTCGTCCCACGCGCCTTGCCAGATCACAAAATCCCGGCGCTCAAACGATTCCAGCTAAAGACAAACCGCTCTAGGGCCTTTGGGGGGTCAGGATTTGGAGCCTGGCATGGTCGAACATCGTTCGGTTCAAGGAGCCGGGCCGCGGGAAGGGCCGCTCCCTTTCAAGGGCCGGCGACGCGGAAATGGGCGATGTTCGCCATATCCCTTCGGGACGCGGCGGATGTCGCCCCCGGCCACGTTGAAAGGGCCTTGTGGTGGGCTACCGCCCATAAACATCTGACTTTATTGGTGAGCGCGCAGGGGCTCGAACCCTGGACCTACTGATTAAAAGTCAGTTGCTCTACCAGCTGAGCTACGCGCTCCCCGCAAGGGAAGCCGCGCCGGACCATGTCGAGCGCGGTCGCGGCGTGCATACGCAAACAGCCCCCTTCGGTCAACCGCCATTGCGGTCCGCGCGCGGTTTTCGGCCGGGCGCTTCGGCGCCTTGCGATCGACGGCGCCCGCATCGGCGTTCCGCCGGAGGCGATACGCCGCGCGCGGCCGTGATTGGCAAGTGAACGTCGGCGCGTCTATGTAGGGTCGCAACCCCGGACGGCGCCGGCCTGCGGCGGGCGGCCCGGCCGGAACCGGCGCTTGCGGCCTTGCGCGCACAGCCGGCATGGAAAGGCGACGCATGGACCTCGAAATCACCCTTCTGAGCGCCTTTCTGGCAGGCATGATCTCTTTCATCACCCCTTGCGTCCTGCCGCTCGTGCCGCCCTATCTGTGCTACATGGCCGGCGTTTCGATGGATCAGTTCCGCAGCGGGGGCCATAGCGGGGGCCATGACACAGATATCGTTCCAGGCCCGTCCGGTGCGGCGACCGCCCCCCTGACGGCCGTGCGCCTGCCGCTTCTGACGGCAGCGCTCGCCTTCGTGCTGGGCTTTTCGACCGTCTTTGTCGCGCTCGGCGCGGGCGCGTCGACCATCGGCGGCCTGCTCAGGGCTTATCAGAGCGAGCTTGCCATGGCCGCCGGCCTCGTCATCATCGTCATGGGCCTGAATTTTCTCGGCGCTTTCCGCATCGGCCTGCTGTCGCGCGAGGCGCGGTTCCAGAGCCGGGGCGTGCCGGCCAATCCGCTCGCCGCCTATGTGATGGGCCTTGCCTTCGCGTTCGGCTGGACGCCGTGCATCGGACCCGTCCTCGGTCCGATCCTGACCCTTGCCGGCGCGCAGGACAGCGTCGGGCAGGGGGCGGGCCTGCTGGCGGTCTATTCGGCCGGGCTCGGCGTGCCGTTCATCGCCGCAGCCCTGTTCTCGGGCCGCTTCATGCGGTTCCTGACCCGCTTTCGGCGCCATCTCGGCGCGGTCGAAAAGATGATCGGCGCGCTTCTGGTCCTTGCCGGCATCCTGTTCCTGACCGGCGGCATGCAGGCGATGGCCTTCTGGCTGCTCGAACGTTTTCCCGCGCTCGGCCGGCTCGGCTAAAGCCTTTGGAGTGCGGGAACGGGCAAGCGCGCTCTGGCAATGGCGCGCGCGAGCCGATAGAGCGGGCGGGAACACGGACCGAAGGGGAATCGGCCATGGCACGCTCCTGCCTGACCATCGTTCTGGCCGCCGGCGCCGGCAAGCGCATGAAATCGGACCTGCCCAAGGTGCTGCATCCGGTCGCCGGCCTGCCGATGGTCGCCCATGTGGCGGCTTGCGCGCGCGCCGCGGGAAGCACGAGCCTGGCCGTGGTCGTCGGGCATGGCGGCGACCGGGTCCGCGAGCGGCTGGGCGCGGACGGAGCCGGAATACGGTTCTTCGTCCAGCGGGAGCGGCGCGGCACCGCCAACGCCGTGTCGGCCGCGCTGCCGGCCGTCGAGGAGGGCTATGACGATGTGCTCGTCCTGTTCGGCGACACGCCCCTCGTGACGCCCCAAACGCTGGGCCGGGCGCGCGCCGAACTTGCGGGCGGCGCGAGCCTCGTCGTCGCCGGCTTCCGACCCGACGATCCGACCGGCTACGGCCGGCTGGTCGAAGACGACGGCCAACTGGCCGCGATCCGCGAACACAAGGACGCGACCGAGGCCGAGCGCCGGATCGGCTTGTGCAATGGCGGGCTCATGGCCTTTTCGGGCGCCCATGTCGCCGAACTGCTGGCCGCCATCGGCAACGACAACGCCAAGCGCGAATTCTACCTGACCGATGCCGTCGAGATCGCCCGCGCGCGGCGCCTGACGGTTCGCGCCATCGAGGCGCCGGCCGCCGACGTGCTCGGCGTCAACACCATGGCCGAACTGGCCCAGGCGGAGGCCGTCTGGCAGGACCGGCGACGGCATGAACTGATGCGGGACGGCGTCGCCATGGCGGCGCCCGCGACCGTGTTCCTCAGCCACGACACGCGCATCGCGCCGGGCGCGACGCTTGAGCCCAATATCTGGTTCGGACCCGGCGTCCGGGTAGGCGCGGGCGCGCGCATCCGGGCGTTTTCGCACATAGAGGGCGCGGCCATCGGCGAGAACGCCCAGATCGGCCCGTTCGCGCGCCTGCGTCCGGGCACGGATCTCGCCGCGCGCGGCAAGGTCGGCAATTTCGTCGAGACCAAGAACGCCGCCGTCGGCGAAGGGGCCAAGATCAACCATCTGGCCTATGTCGGCGACGCCTCGGTCGGCGCGGGCGCCAATATCGGCGCCGGCGCGATCACCTGCAACTATGACGGCTTCGCCAAGCACCGCACCGAGATCGGCCCGGGCGCGTTCGTGGGCTCGAACGCGGCGCTCGTCGCCCCCGTCGCGATCGGGGCGAACGCCTACATCGCCTCGGGCAGCACCAT
>NZ_CFIFWG010000143.1:0-8256 GCF_984466335.1 Roseitalea sp.
GCGCATCTTCTCCTCCCAGGCGATATAGTCCTCGGTCTTGATGTCGGCCGCGCGGCGCGGCTCCTGGTTCTTGACGTAATATTCCTCGCGATAGACGAACAGGACGACGTCGGCGTCCTGTTCGATCGAGCCCGATTCGCGCAGGTCCGACAGTTGCGGGCGCTTGTCGTCGCGGCTTTCCACCTGGCGCGAGAGCTGCGACAGGGCGATGATCGGCACGTTCAGCTCCTTGGCCAGCGCCTTCAGGCCGGTGGTGATCTCGGTGATTTCCTGCACCCGGTTCTGGCTCGCCTTGGCCGAACTGCCCGACATGAGCTGCACATAGTCGATGATCAGCACGTCGAGGCCGCGCTGGCGCTTGAGGCGGCGCGCGCGCGCGGACAGTTGCGCAATGGAGATGCCGCCGGTCTGGTCGATATAGAGCGGCAGCCGCTGCATCACGCTGGCGCAGCCGACGAGCTTTTCGAAATCGGCCTCGTTGATGTCGCCGCGCCGGATCTTGGACGAGGAAATCTCGGTCTGCTCGGAGATGATGCGCGTGGCGAGCTGCTCGGAACTCATCTCCAGCGAGTAGAAGCCGACCACGCCGCCATCGACGGCCTTCACCGAGCCGTCGGCCTGCTGCTCGCCCTTGAAGGCGTGGGCGATGTTGAAGGCCATGTTGGTGGCCAGCGACGTCTTGCCCATGCCGGGACGGCCGGCGATGATCACCAGGTCGGAGGGTTGCAGCCCGCCCATGCGCGCGTCGAGCGAATGAAGGCCCGTGGCGATGCCCGAAAGATGCCCGTCGCGCTGGAAGGCGGCGTTGGCCATGTCGATGGCCCCGCGCACCGCCTCGTTGAACGGTTCGAACCCGCCATCGTAGCGGCCTGTCTCGGCCAGTTCGAACAGGCGCCGCTCGACATCTTCGATCTGCTCGCCCGGCGCCATCTCGACGGGCGCGTCGAAGGCGATGTTGACCATGTCCTCGCCGATGCCGATCAGCGCGCGGCGGATCGCCAGATCATAGACCGCCCGGCCGTAATCCTCGGCATTGATGATGGTGACCGCCTCGGCGGCCAGGCGCGCCAGATAGTGCGCCACCGTCATCTCGCCGACCTTTTCGTCGGCCGGCAGGAACGTCTTGATCGTGACGGGGTTCGATGTCTTGCCCAGCCTTATCTGCTCGCCGGCGACGGCGAAGATCTGCCGGTGCAGCGGCTCCAGGAAATGTTCGGGCTTGAGGAAGTCGGAGACGCGGTAGAAGGCGTCATTGTTGACCAGGATCGCGCCCAGCAGCGCCTGCTCGGCCTCGATGTTGCCCGGCGGCTCGCGATAGAGCGCGGTATCGCCGGTTTCGGGGGTCGCAAGGTGAAGGGCTGCGTCGGCCATCGGTCTCTTTCATCGTCCGAGCGCGATCTATAGCGCCGTGGCGCGGCGGGCCAAGCGGCCTTTTGCGAACCGCACCGAATTCACACTGACTCACAGCGCCCTGTCCAGAAGGGGCGAAATCGTCGGCGGTCCTTGACCATCATCTGGGCCCCGAATCGCAACAATCATACAAAAGCCCGGCGCGCGGGGCACCGGGCCTGCATGGCGCGGGTCGGGCGGCGCGGTCAGGCCGAAACCGGCTCTTCGTCCGGCTCGGCCGGTGCGGCCTCGTCCTCAAGCGCTTCGCGCTCCACCGGAAGGCCCTCGTCGTCGAAGTCGGCCAGCGATTCGAACGCGTCCTCGTCGGCGCCGTAGATCGCCTCGGCCGAGGACAGGTCCTCGCCCGCCGCCTGGCGCTCGGCCTCCTCGGCCGAGCGCGCCACGTTCAGCGTGATCCTGGTCTCGACCTCGGGATGCAGCGCGATGTCGACCTCGTGCAGGCCGATCGTCTTGATGGGGGCCTTCAGCTCCACCTGGTTGCGGCCGACCGAAAAGCCCGCCTCGGATAGGAAGTCGGCGATGTCGCGCGTGGACACCGAACCGTAGAGCTGGCCGGTCTCGCCGGCCGAGCGGACGACGACGAAGTCCTTGCCGTCAAGGTCCTCGGCGATGCCGGCCGCGGCGGCCTTGCGCTCGGCGTTGCGCGCCTCGATCTGCTCGCGCTCGGCGGCAAAGCGCGCCCGGTTGGCCTCGTTGGCGCGCAGCGCGCGCCCGCTCGGCAGCAGATAGTTGCGGGCAAAGCCCGGCTTGACGGTAACCTCGTCGCCGATCGAGCCGAGCCTGGCGATGCGTTCGAGCAAAATGACTTTCATGATCCGTGTTCCTTTACGTCGAATATAGGCGTTGCTTATGGATTGGATGGCGTTCAGGCGGAAGCGGGCGGGCCCCCAGAGGGCGGCCGCGCGCCGCCTCCGGGCGAGACCGGCATCGGACGGGCCGTGGCGAAAAGCCCCAGGAGGAAGAAGGGCAGCGCGGCGACCAGCGTGACCAGCACCGCGCCGTAGACGACGATCATCGCCAACGGCCGCCAGGGCTGGCCGCGCGTGCGCTGGTGGAAGACGGCGAGGCCGGCCAGGGTGAAGCCGCCGACGAGCGCTCCCGAAGCGGCGGTGGCGGCAAGCCCGACAGGGCCGCCGATGAAGCTGGTGGCGATGGCGACGGCAAGGATGATCGAGCCGGCGCGCGGCAGGCGCAGCGCGGCCGGCCAGTCGTCGCGCGGTCGCTTGAGCCGGCCGGAGGCGCGCGTGATCGCCAGCGCCAGATAGAGCGAGCCGATCAGCACCATCAGCCACAGCGCCGGCTGCATGAAGGGGATCGCGCCGGTCATGAAGGAAAGAAGGCTCTCGCGCCCCTCGGGCGTGAACGCGAATTCGGGATTGGCCTCCTGGAGCCGCCCGATCATCTCGCCGACCAGTTCCTCGACCAGCGCCGGCCCGTAGCCGATCAGGATGCCGGCGACGATGAAGGCGCCCGCCGTGATGACGGCAAGTCGGACGATGACGTCGGAAAGCGGATACCAGGCGAGTTGCCCGGACGGCCCGCCGACCTCCTCGGCCGGCCGGGCAAGGTGCATCCAGTAGCCCGCCGCCGTCGCCGGCAGGATCGTCGTCATGACGATGTAGATCGCCAACTGGACGTTGGCGAAGGCGGCGATCGCCACGGTGGCGACGAGCGCCCCGGCCAGGCCGGCCGCAAAGCCCCAGCCGAGCGTGGCCACCATCAGCGGCACCGCCGAAAGGAAATAAAGGGCGACCGACAGGCCCGAGCCGGCCGCCACGCCCAGGCACAAAAGGGCGGTTGCCGAGCCCGCGAGCAGGCCGATGCCGATCAGATTGGCATTCATGGTCGCTGTCCTGCGTTCATGCAGTTAGGGACCGGACGCGCCGGCCCCAACTCGGTTTTGTCTTCGCGCCGGGTCCGCCCCGGCTTTTCTCCGGTTCGTCATGCTCGGGCTTGGCCCGACCATGGCCCGCCCGTGTGGCCCTATTTCGTCACGTAGGGCAGAAGGCCCAGAAAACGCGCGCGCTTGATGGCCTTGGCCAGTTCGCGCTGTTTCTTCATCGAGACGGCCGTGATCCGCGAGGGCACGATCTTGCCGCGCTCGGAAACGTAGCGTTGCAGGAGCTTGACGTCCTTGTAGTCGATCTTCGGAGCGTTGGCGCCCGAGAACGGGCAGGTCTTGCGGCGGCGATGGAACGGCCGACGCGTGGGAAGCTGGTTGATATCGACCATCAGCGCGGCCCTCCTTCGGCCCTTGGAGCACGCGGCCCGCCGTCACGACGCGGCCCGCCGTCGCGGCGCGGTCCGCGGTCGCGGTCCCGCCGTTCGTCGCGGCGCATCATCGCCGAGGGACCCTCTTCCAGCGCCTCGACCTTGACCGTCATGTAGCGAAGAACGTCCTCGTGAATGCGCTGCTGGCGCTCCAGCTCGTGCACGGCGGCGGCCGGCGCGTTCACGTTCATCAGCGTATAGTGCGCCTTGCGGTTCTTCCGGATGCGGAATTGCAGCGATTTCACGCCCCAGCTTTCGACCTTGTCGACGCTGCCGCCATGCTCGGCGATGATCCCCTTGAACCGGTCGACGAGTTCCTCGACCTGGTTGGAGGAGATGTCCTGGCGCGCCAGGAACACATGTTCGTAAAGTGGCATCTTGCTCTTGCCTTCCGTTTCGTTCCAGCCCGTCGGCGTCTAAGCCTCCTGCCCGCACGGGCCGCACGCGCGGCACGAAAGGCGAAGTCGACGGATCGAGAGCGGGATCATCGGGAGGCGCCCGGCTTGCTCCGGGCAAAACGGCCCCCGCAACGCGGAAGACGCCCTCCGTTCAGCCCCCGGCCGACCGGCTGGCGCCCATATACACAAATTCCCGCCGGGGGCAAGGGGGTCGCCTTTGCGATCGAAGGGGCGCCGTCCGGCGGCAGGCCAATACCGCCAGGCAAGGCCGCGATCGTGGCCTTTGCAAGCCCTTTGCTGCGCGTCGGGCAATCGCGCCGGATGTTCGCGCGATCGTCGCTTCGGCTTGACAGTGGCGCCGATTCTGCGCACCAAGCGTGCGCTTTGCGCGAGGTTCCGATGAGCGTTGCATTCACATTTCCCGGCCAGGGCTCCCAGGCCGTCGGCATGGGCAGGGATCTGGCCGACGCCTTCCCCGAGGCGCGCGCCGTGTTCGAGGAGGTGGACGCCGCGCTCGGCGAACATCTTTGCAAGATCATGTGGGAAGGCCCCGAGCAGACGCTGACCCTGACGGCCAACGCCCAGCCGGCGCTGATGGCCGTGTCCATGGCCGTCGTTCGCGTGCTCGAAGCCAATGGCTACAAGGTGTGGGAGAAGGCGGCCTTCGTGGCCGGCCATTCGCTGGGCGAATATTCGGCCCATGCCGCCGCCGGCACCTTCACGCTCGCCGACACCGCGCGTCTTTTGCGGGTGCGCGGCAACGCCATGCAGGCGGCCGTGCCGGTCGGCAAGGGCGCCATGGCCGCCATCGTCGGGCTCGATCACGAGGCCGTGCGGGCGCTGTGCGAGAAAGCGGCCGGCGAGGGCGTCTGCCAGATCGCCAACGACAATGGCGGCGGCCAGATCGTCATTTCCGGCACGAGGGAGGCGGTCGAGCGGGCCGCCGGGCATGCAAGCGACAAGGGTGCCAGGCTCGCCAGGCTTCTTCCGGTCTCGGCGCCCTTCCATTCGGCGCTGATGGCGCCGGCCGCCGATGCCATGGCCGAGGCCCTGTCGAACGTGCGGGTGTCGACGCCGATGGTGCCGGTCGTCGCCAATGTGACGGTGGCGCCGGTCGCCGATCCCGAGGCGATCGTCGACAGCCTCGTGCGCCAGGTCACCGGGCAGGTGCGCTGGCGCGAGACCGCCGGGCATTTCACCGCCCAGGGCGTCACGCGGATGGTCGAGGCCGGTGCGGGCAAGGTGCTGACGGGCCTTGCCCGACGCATCGACCGCCGCATTGACGCCGTTGCCATCACCACGCCTGCCGATGTAAGAGCGTTTCTCGATCAAAGCGCCTGACCGCCGGTCGGGCCGCGCCAACAATGTACGGGGGGTGACATGATCGATCTGAGCGGCCGCAAGGCTCTGGTGACCGGTGCGTCCGGCGGCATCGGCGAGGCGGTCGCCCGCGCGCTGCACGAGCGGGGCGCCATCGTGGCCCTGCACGGAACGCGCGCCGAAAAGCTGGATCGGCTCGCCGCGGACCTGGGCGGCCGCGCGCACGTCCTTCCGGCCGACCTGTCCGACCGCGAGGCGGTCGACGCGCTCGCCAGGACCGCCGAGGAGACCCTCGAAGGGGTGGACATTCTGGTCAACAATGCCGGCATCACCCGCGACGGGCTGTTCGTGCGCATGTCCGATGCCGACTGGGACACGGTGATCGAGGTCAACCTGACCGCCGTCTTCCGGCTGAGCCGCGCGCTGACCCACCCGATGATGCGGCGCAGGGCCGGGCGGATCGTCAACATCACCTCCGTTGTCGGCGTCACCGGCAATCCCGGCCAGGCAAACTATTGCGCCTCCAAGGCGGGCATGATCGGTTTTTCCAAATCGCTCGCCCAGGAAATCGCCTCGCGCAACGTAACGGTCAACTGTGTCGCGCCCGGCTTCATCGAGACTGCGATGACCGGCAAGCTGAACGAAAAGCAGACCGGCGCGATCATGGGCGCCATCCCCATGAAGCGCATGGGCACGGGCGCCGAGGTGGCGGCCGCGGTTGCGTTCCTGGCCTCCGATGCGGCCGGCTACATCACCGGGCAGACGCTCCACGTCAATGGCGGCATGGCCATGATCTGACGCTCGGACCCGGCCTTCGAGCCGTCCACAAACTTCGTTTCGCCCCCGTGTTTCAACTTGATTAGGCTGACGGGTGCGGATAGTCACGGGCGAACTAAATCGTATCAAACGAGGATTTCCGACATGAGTGACGTTGCAGATCGGGTCAAGAAGATCGTCGTCGAGCATCTGGGGGTCGACGCCGAAAAGGTCGGCGAAAGCGCCAGCTTCATCGACGATCTTGGCGCGGACAGCCTCGATACGGTCGAACTCGTCATGGCCTTCGAGGAGGAGTTCGGCGTCGAAATCCCCGACGATGCGGCCGAGACCATCCTGACCGTGGGCGACGCGGTCAAGTTCATCGAAAAGTCCAACGCCTGATCGGCCGCCGGGCCGCGTTTGGCGTGCCCGGCGCTTACCTGGGATGCGAATGCGGCGCGTTGTCATAACCGGGATCGGCATGGTTTCGCCCCTTGCGGCGAACGCCGAGCTGTCTTGGTCGCGCCTGCTTGCCGGCCAGAGCGCGGCGCGCAAGGTCACTGAGTTCGAGGTCGACGATCTGCCCGCGCAGATCGCCTGCCGCCTGCCGTTCGGCGACGGGTCGGGCGGCACCTACAACGCCGACGACTGGATGGAGCCCAAAGAGCAGCGCAAGGTCGACGACTTCATCGTCTACGGCGTGGCCGCCGTCGACCAGGCGCTGGACGATGCGGGCTGGCATCCCGCAAAGGACGCCGACCAGATCGCCACGGGCGTGCTGATCGGTTCGGGCATCGGCGGCATCGAAGGCATCGTCGAGACCGGCTATGTGCTGCGCGACCGCGGGCCGCGCCGTGTCTCTCCCTTCTTCATTCCCGGCCGGCTGATCAATCTGGTCAGCGGGCAGGTCTCGATCCGGCACGGGCTGCGCGGCCCCAACCACGCGGTGGTCACCGCCTGCTCGACCGGGGCGCACGCCATCGGCGACGCCAGCCGGCTGATCGCCTTAGGCGACGCCGACGTGATGGTCGCCGGCGGCGCCGAATCGCCCGTCTGCCGCATCTCGCTGGCCGGTTTTGCCGCCTGCAAGGCGCTGGCCACCAAGTTCAACGACGACCCGGCCGCCGCCTCGCGCCCCTATGACCGCGATCGCGACGGCTTCGTGATGGGCGAGGGCGCCGGCATCGTCGTGCTTGAGGAGCTGGAGCATGCCAGGGCGCGCGGCGCCAAGATCTATGCCGAAGTGATCGGCTACGGCCTTTCGGGCGATGCCCACCACATCACCGCGCCGTCCGAGGACGGCGAGGGCGCCGAGCGCTGCATGAAATCGGCGCTCAAGCGGGCCGGCGTCGCGCCCGCCGAGATCGACTACATAAACGCGCACGGCACCTCGACCATGGCCGACACGATCGAGCTCGGCGCTGTCGAGCGCGTTCTGGGCAATGCCGCCGGCAGGGTCTCCATGTCCTCGACCAAATCGTCCATCGGTCACCTTCTGGGCGCGGCGGGCGCCGTCGAGGCGATCTTCTGCGCGCTGTCGATCAGGGATCAGGTCGTGCCGCCGACGCTCAATCTGGACAATCCCGACGTGGAGACCGCGATCGATCTGGTCCCGCACGCAAAGCGCGCGCGCAGCGTCGAGATCGTCCTGTCCAACTCGTTCGGGTTCGGCGGCACCAACGCCTCGCTCGTCCTGCGGCGCCACGATGCCTGAGCGTTCCGCGGAAGGCTGCCTTGCCACCGGTTTTTCGCCATAAAGGCTTTTATTGTGCATGCCGATGCGCACAATCGGCAGTCTTGAATGCCGCCTCCCGCCCGTTGCGCCCCGCCCGCGCTCCGGTCCGGGAACGCGTAATCCGGACACGGACCGGCAACGGGCAAAGGGCAATGGTCAGGGGAAGCGCGCGTGAGTGACGATATCCGTTTTGGCCGGGCCCGGCCGAAGCCGCCGCCCGAGCCCGACGATCCAGTCGCCGCCGATGTGGGCGGGCGGCCGATCCCGCGCTCGCCGGCGCAGGCGCTGCGTCCCGAAGGGGGCGTCGAGCCGCCCAAGCGGCCTCGCGCCAGGGCGGCGCGCAGCCAGGTGGTCGTTTTCGCCAAC
>NZ_CFIFWG010000144.1:0-8205 GCF_984466335.1 Roseitalea sp.
CGCCTCGTTCTACAACTCCATGGGGGTCGACGTCACCGTCATCGAACTGATGCCGACCATCATGCCGGTCGAGGACGAGGAAATCTCCAGGCTCGCCCGCAAGCAACTCGAAAGGCGCGGGCTGAAAATCCACACCGAGGCCAAGGTGGCCGGGGTTGAAAAGGCCGCCGATTCGATCAAGGCGACGGTTGAGCTCAAGGGCGGCAAGACGGAAGTGATCGAGGCCGACCGGCTGATTTCCGCGGTCGGCGTGCAGGGCAACATCGAAGGGATCGGCCTTGAGGCACTGGGCGTGAAGACCGATCGCGGCTGCATCGTCACCGACGGTTACGGCCAGACCAATATGGAGGGCATCTACGCGATCGGCGATGTGGCCGGCCCGCCCATGCTGGCGCACAAGGCCGAGCATGAAGGCGTGATCTGCATCGAGAAGATCGCCGGCGTGCCGGGCGTGCATGCGATGGACAAGACCCTGATCCCCGGCTGCACCTATTGCCACCCGCAGGTGGCGTCCGTCGGCCTGACCGAACAGGCGGCCCAGGATAGCGGCCGCGACGTGCGCGTCGGCCGGTTCCAGTTCGGCGCCAACGGCAAGGCGATCGCGCTGGGCGAGGACCAGGGCATGATCAAGACGATCTTCGACAAGAAGACCGGCCAGTTGATCGGCGCGCACATGGTCGGCGCCGAGGTGACCGAACTGATCCAGGGCTTCGTGGTCGCCATGAACCTTGAGACGACCGAGGAAGAGCTGATGCACACCGTCTTCCCGCACCCGACCCTGTCGGAAATGATGAAGGAGAGCGTGCTCGACGCCCATGGGCGCGTGCTGAACGCTTAAGTCGGGTTTCCTCTTTGTATTCCTTGCGTGTCGGGACGCGTCTGGTAGCGTTAAATTCACGGCGCTTTTATGGAGGGAAGCATGGTGGGTGAACAAAGGCCAAGCAGTGACGTCACAACGATGATGACGTTTGAAGCCAACAAGAAATCAACAGGCGCAACATATCTCATTTGGTTCTTCCTGGGAGGGCTTGGCGTGCACCGATTTTACCTGGGGCAGACGGCCACTGGGGTGGCTATGTTGCTGCTTTTTATATTCGGCTGGCTTACTTTTGTTTTTGTGGTTGGCTGGTTTCTCTTGGTCATTTTGGGCATTTGGTGGATCGTTGATGCATTCCTTATTCCCGGCATGGTTAGCCGGAAAAATAACAATCTTGCTGCCAGGCTGTCCGGCCACGGAAAGCTTAGCCCCTAAAGAAGGCTAGCAACGGCCACGCCTTGCCCCTACTGCATGGCCCGCATGAATTTAATCGCCTTGTCCCGCGGCAGTCACCTGCTTATTTTGAGGCGATATTGCGGAAAGGTTCAGTACGATGGACGCCAAAGCACTTCTCGTCATGGGCGGGATCGGAATCGTCGCCGGGTTCCTGGCCAGCCTCGTCGCCGGCGGCGGCAGCGGCCTGATCGTCTATCTGACCACCGGCGTGCTCGGCGCCTTCGTCGGCGGCATCGTGTTCGACAAGGCGGGCATCAGGCTGGGCATCGCCAACCCGCTGATCAACCAGATCGTCACCTCGACCGTCGGCGCGATCATCGTCATCATCATCGCGCGCCTGATCACCTAGGAAGCCTCCGCATGGTCACTGTTCTCGACACGGTCGCAACCGCAAGGCCGAAAGCGCGCCACCCGGAAAAGGCGCATCGCCCCGACCAGGATTCCGGCCTGAAGAAGCCGGACTGGATCCGCGTGCGCGCGCCGGTCTCCAAGGGGTTCCGCGAGACGAACCACATCGTCCAGTCGCACAATCTGGTCACCGTGTGCGGCGAGGCCGGATGCCCCAATATCGGCGAATGCTGGGACAAGAAGCACGCCAGCTTCATGATCCTTGGCGATATCTGCACGCGCGCCTGCGCCTTCTGCAACGTGACGACGGGCAAGCCGACCGGCATCGACCCCGACGAGCCGGCCAACATCGCAAAGGCCGTCGGGCAGATGGGGCTGAACCATGTCGTCATCACCTCGGTCGACCGCGACGATCTTGCCGATGGCGGCGCGCGGCATTTCGTCGATGTGATCCACGCGATCCGTGCCGGCTCGCCGGGCACGACGGTGGAGGTGCTGACGCCCGATTTCCTGCGCAAGGACGGGGCGCTGGAGATGGTTGCCGCCGCGCGGCCGGACGTCTTCAACCACAACCTGGAGACGGTCGCGTCCAACTATCTGACGGTGCGGCCGGGCGCCCGCTATTTCCACTCGATCCGGCTTTTGCAGCGCGTCAAGGAACTCGATCCCGCCATGTTCACCAAGTCGGGGATCATGGTGGGCCTTGGCGAGACGCGCAACGAAGTGCTGCAACTGATGGACGATCTGCGCACCGCAGACGTCGATTTCCTGACCATCGGCCAATATTTGCAGCCGACGAAGAAGCACCACAAGGTGATGGCCTATGTGACGCCGGACGAATTCAAATCCTATGAGACGGCCGCCTATTCCAAGGGTTTCCTGATGGTCTCGGCCAGCCCGCTGACGCGCTCCTCGCACCATGCGGGCGAGGATTTTGCCAAGCTGCGGCAAGCGCGCGCCATGAAGCTGGCCGCGGCCCAATAGCGCGATGCCGCAGTTTTCGTCGACACGGCGGGTCGACCACACCGCCACGGCCATGTTCGACCTCGTCGCCGATGTCGAGAAATATCCCCAGTTCGTACCGCTGTGCGAGGCGCTCGTCGTGCGCTCGCGCCGCGAGCGGGACGGCCGCACGCTGCTGATCGCGGACATGACGGTCGGCTACAGGGCGATCCGCGAGACGTTCACCAGCCAGGTGATCCTCAAGCCCGGCGCACACGAGATCGACGTGACCTATGTGGACGGCCCGTTCCGCTATCTGAGCAATCTGTGGCGGTTCGAGGATTGCGGCCAAGGCAGCTGCCAGGTGCATTTCCACATCGACTATGAATTCAAGAGCCGCATGCTGGGCGGCCTGATGGGCGCCATGTTCGACCGCGCTTTCCGCAGGTTCTCGGCGGCCTTCGAGGAGCGCGCCGACCAGCTTCAGGGCCGGCCGCTGCGCTCGGCCTCGTCAGCCTGACGAGACCGCGCCCGACGAGGGCCGTTCCGGCGCGCTCCGGGCCGTTTCGAGCAGCAGTTCCAGGGCGGTGATGACGCTCATCTGGCGGATGAGGGCGCGGCCTTCATCGCCGAACCGGCGCTTGAGCACGAGCGTTGCGCCGTGGGACGAGGTCGCGCCGAACCAGACCGTGCCGACCGGCTTGGCGTCCGAGCCGCCGCCGGGACCGGCGATCCCGGTCACGGAGACGGCGACATCGGCGTCCGAGCGGGCCAGCGCGCCCTCGGCCATGGCGCCGGCGACCTCGGCGGAAACGGCGCCCACCGCATCGAGCATGGGGCCCCCGACCCCGAGCATCGCCATCTTGGCGCCGTTCGAATAGGTGACGAAACCCCGGTCGAAGATGGCGGAGGACCCCGCAATGTCGGTAATCGCCGCCGCGATCATGCCACCGGTGCAGCTTTCTGCCGTCGCCGCCACGATGCCGCGCTCGGCGTAAAGGGCAACGACCTGCCGCGACAGCGCCTCGATCATCTCGCCGGGGCCGGTCATTGCGCCCTCTCCACGGGCGCGTAGGCAACGCTGGCCGTGGCGATCGCCGCGATGCCCTCGGCGCGGCCGACAAAGCCCATCTGTTCGTTGGTCGTCGCCTTGACCGAGCAGCGGCCGACATCGATCGCCAGAAGCCGGGCGAGCGCGGCGCGCATGTCCTGCCGGTGCGGGGCGATCTTCGGCGCCTCGGCGATCAGCGAGATGTCGGCGTTCAGGATCGTGCCGCCGGCCCGGCGCACGAGCCGTGCCGCCTGCTCGACGAACAGCGAGGAAGCCTGGCCCCGCCATTGCGGGTCCGACGGCGGGAAGTGGTCGCCGATATCGCCCGCGCCGCATGTGGCGAGCAGCGCGTCGGTCAGCGCGTGCAGGCCCACATCGGCATCCGAATGGCCGCACAGCGCCCGGCCGTGCGGGATGGCGACGCCGCACAGCGTGACATGGTCGCCCGGCCCGAACCGGTGCACGTCATAGCCGTTGCCGGTGCGGATGTCGGGCGGGGCGGGCGCTGTGCGGCCCAGTCGCCGTTCGGCCATCTCGAAATCCTGCGCGTAGGTCAGTTTCACGTTCGCCCCGTCGCTCGCGATGGCGGCGACCGGCAAGCCGGCCCATTCGAAAAGGGCCGCATCGTCGGTGAAGTTCGTCCGGCCCTCGGCCGCCGCCTGCCGGTGGACCGCAAGGATCGCATCGAGCGGAAAGGTCTGCGGCGTCTGTGCCGCGAACAGCCCCTCGCGCGGCACGGTCTCGCCGACTAGGCCGTCGCGGACGCGCTTGATCGTCTCGGCGACCGGCAAAACGGGCAGGACGCCGCCAGCGGGATGGGCGCGCACGGCCGCATCGATGCGCCGCAGCAGCGCCGGCGGCACGAAGGGGCGGGCGGCATCGTGGATCATCACATGGGTGAGGCGAGGCCGCGCGGCCGCAAGGGCCTCAAGCCCGGCGCGTACGGAATCCTGGCGCGCCGCGCCGCCATGGACGGTCAGAAGGCCATGGTCCGCGCCGACCGCCTCGGCGAAGGCCGTCCCGTCATCGGCATGGATCACCACGCATGTGTCCGTGGCCGCGACGAAGCCTTCGAACGCATCGAGGGTGCGGGCGATCATGGCACGGCCGGCGAGCGGACGGTATTGCTTCGGGCCGCCGTCGCGCCCGGCCCGATCGCCCCGGCCGGCGGCGACGATCACCAGACCCGTGACGGGACCGGTGGGCGGGCGGGCCGTCGCCGATCCGGCGTTCGGGGCGTTCATCTGCGGGAAAATCCGGTCATCGCCCTCGTTTAGCAAAGCGGTGCGATTGCGCAATCGGACAAGCCTGTATAAAGATTAGGCATCATGCGGTGTTGCACAAAAAACGCTCATCCCAACGCCGGGCCATGCCTGGCCGAACCGTTGCGGATCGGCCGCGTTCGCCTGAGCAACCGCGTGTTTCTCGCGCCCATGTCCGGCATTTCGGACGCGCCGTTCCGGCGCCTGGCCCATGGGCACGGCGCCGGGCTCGTGGTCAGCGAGATGATCGCGAGCCGCGAGTTCTGCCAGGCCCATGCCGAAAGCCGCAAGCGCGCGGCGCGCCATGCGGGGCAGGGGCCCTTCATGCTGCAACTGGCCGGGCGCGAGGCGCGCTGGATGGGCGAGGCGGCCCGGATCGCCGCCGATGCCGGGGCAGACCTGATCGACATCAATATGGGCTGTCCGGCCCGGAAGGTGACGGGCGGGCTGTCCGGCTCGGCGCTGATGCGCGATCTCGATCATGCGCTGACGCTGATCGAGGCGACGGTGAACGCAAGCCCAGTGCCCGTGACGCTGAAGATGCGCCTTGGCTGGGACGCCCGGTCGATCAACGCGCCCGAGCTTGCGCGCCGCGCCGAAAAGGCGGGCGTTCATATGGTCACCGTGCATGGGCGCACGCGCGCGCAGTTCTATGAGGGCCGCGCCGACTGGAACGCGGTCGCCGCCGTGCGCGATGCGATCTCGGTTCCGCTCGTCGTCAATGGCGACATTGCGGACCGGGCCTCGGCGCGGGCGGCGCTTGCCGCCTCCGGCGCCGACGCGGTGATGGTCGGCCGCGCCGCCTGCGGCCGGCCGTGGGTGGCGGGCGAAATCGCCGGCGCCGCGCGCGACCGGCCGACGCCGGCGACGATCGCGGCCTATGTCGTCGCCCATTACGAGGCGATGCTGGCTCACCATGGCGAGGTGGCCGGCGTGCGCCACGCGCGCAAGCATCTGGGCTGGTATCTGGATGTCCATGCCCGCCACGTGCCGGACCTTGCCGCCCGCAAGGGCGCGATCCTGCGCGAGCGCGACCCCGAAACGGTCAGGCGCGCGCTTTGCCGCATCCTGGGGGAGGCGACCGCCCTCCCGCGGCGCCTTGCCGCATGAGCGCTCCCGGGCAGAGGCGTGGCGAGGGCGGCATCCGGGCGCTGCAAGTGCTCGATACGATCCGCGATCCGGTCATCCTGCTCGACGCCGACAACCATATCGGCTTTGCCAATCTGGAGGCGGAGTATTTCTTCCTGTCCTCGTCGGCGCATCTGGAAGGGCGCAGGATCGACGATTTCCTGCCCTTTTCGAGCCCGCTTCTGGCCCTGATCGGCCAGGTCCGGCAGGAGGGCTCGCCCGTCAACGAGTACCGGGTCGATCTGTCCTCGCCGCGCATCGGGTCCGACCGCATCGTCGACATCCACGTCACGCCGGTGCCCGAGGAGGCGGGCGCCATGGTCATCGTGTTCCGCGAGCGCTCCATGGCCGACAAGTTCGACCGGCAGATGACCCATCGCGGCGCGGCGCGCTCGGTCACCGGCCTGGCCGCCATGCTCGGCCACGAGATCAAGAACCCGCTGTCGGGCATCCGGGGCGCGGCGCAACTGCTGGAGGCTTCGGCCAGCGACGAGGACCGCGCGCTGACGCAACTGATCCGCGCCGAAACGGACCGGATCGTGCGCCTGGTCGACAGGATGGAGGTGTTCTCGGACCAGCGGCCCGTCGACCGCAATGCCGTCAACATCCACATCGTGCTCGACCGCGTCGAGAAAAGCGCCAAAACCGGCTTTGCGCGCGATATTCGCTTCACGCAGCGGTACGACCCGTCCTTGCCCTTCGTCGCCGGCAACCAGGATCAGCTCATCCAGGCCTTCCTGAACCTCGTGAAGAACGCGGCCGAAGCCTGCGCGCCCGTCGACCGTCCCCATATCCGGCTCAGGACCGCCTACCGGCCCGGCGTGCACCTTTCGATTCCCGGCGCCAACGAACGCGTCTCGCTGCCGCTCGAATTCTCCGTCGAGGACAACGGGCCGGGCGTGCCCGAGGACATCCAGATGCACATGTTCGACCCTTTCATCACCACCAAGCCGAACGGCTCCGGCCTCGGGTTGGCGCTGGTCGCCAAGATCGTCGGAGACCATGGCGGCGTCATCGAGTGCGACAGCGCCCCCGGCCGCACCGTCTTCCGCATCCTGATGCCGGCGGCGCCGGCCGGCCTGAAACGGCTCGCCGCGCGCGATGAAGGCTCGGCCGAGGCGAACGCATGAGCAACGGCACCGTCCTTGTGGCCGACGATGACGCGGCGATCCGTACCGTGGTCAGCCAGGCGCTGTCGCGGGCCGGCTACCATGTGCGCGTGACGTCCAACGCGGCGACGCTGTGGCGCTGGGTGGCGGCCGGGGAGGGCGATGCGGTGGTCTCCGACGTCGTCATGCCCGACGACAATCTGTTCGACCTTCTGCCGCGCATCAAGAAGCTCAGACCCGACCTGCCGGTCATCGTCATGAGCGCGCAGAACACCTTCATGACCGCGATCCGGGCGACGGAGAAGGGCGCCTACGAATATCTGCCCAAGCCCTTCGATCTCGTCGAACTGACGGGGATCGTCGGCCGCGCGCTGACCGAGCTGCGGCGACGCGGCCCGCACGGCGCCGTCACGCCGGACGATGCGGGCGAGGCGATGCCGCTGGTCGGCCGCTCGCCCGCCATGCAGGACATATACCGCGTGCTCGCGCGGATGATCCGGTCGGACCTGACGGTGCTGATCAACGGGGAATCGGGCACCGGAAAGGAGCTCGTCGCCAGGGCGCTGCACGAATACGGCAAGCGAAAGAACGGCCCGTTCGTGGCCATCAACATGGCCGCCATTCCGCGCGACCTGATCGAATCGGAACTGTTCGGCCATGAAAAGGGCGCCTTTACGGGCGCGACGGCCCGGTCGACCGGCCGCTTCGAGCAGGCCGAGAACGGCACCTTGTTCCTCGACGAGATCGGCGACATGCCGATGGATGCGCAGACGCGCCTGCTGCGCGTCCTCCAGCAGGGCGAATATATGACCGTGGGCGGCCGGACGCCGATCAGGACCAATGTGCGGATCGTCGCCGCCACCAACAAGGACCTGCGCGCCCTGATCGGCCAGGGCCTGTTCCGCGAGGACCTCTACTATCGGCTCAACGTGGTCCCCTTGCGCATCCCGCCGCTGCGCGAGCGGCTCGACGACATCGGCGACCTGGTCAGCCACTTCCTGGCCAAGGTCCAGGAGGAGGGGCTGGAAGCAAAGCGCCTCCTGCCCGACGCGCTCGAACTGATGCGGCGCTACGACTGGCCTGGCAATGTGC
>NZ_CFIFWG010000145.1:0-8157 GCF_984466335.1 Roseitalea sp.
TTGACGACGCCGGCGGCGGAAAAGACGTCCAAGCCGGAGGCCGGCAACCGATTGAAATCAGATGATGGCCGCACATCGCCCGCGCTTGGTCTTTTGCGCTCTGGGCGGCGTTGCGCGCGCCTTGCGGTGCCCGCACCGCGTCGTTGCGCGCGTCTTGCCAGATCACAAAATCCCGGCGCTCAGACGATGCCAGCCAAAGACAAACCGCTCTAGTGTCCTGATCGAATCTGAAGTTCGTACGGAGCATGCTGCGTAACGAAGCGAACTTCAGATCAGGGACACTAGCCGTGCTTGGCCGTCTGGCTCGCAAAGGCGGCTTTTTGCGCCTCGCTCGCCTCGGTCTGGTGCCTGGCTTTCCACTCGTCATAGGGCATGCCGTAGACGATCTCGCGGGCCTGTGCTCGGGACAGGTCGATGCCCTTTTCGGCGGCCGCGTCCTGATACCAGTTCGAAAGGCAGTTGCGGCAAAATCCCGCCATGTTCATCAGGTCGATGTTCTGAACGTCGGTGCGTTGGCGCAGGTGGGCGACCAGCGTGCGGAAGGCGGCGGCTTCGAGCTTGGTGCGGGTGTCTGGGTCGATCGCGGACATGAGGATTTCCCTTTGGACGTTACAATTGCGAATGTTCTCAATGAACTATGATTTGGGATTACAATTTGGCATCCGGCACGGTCTTGTCCAGAGGCGCGGGGCGGATGCGTTCGGCCGCGCGCGCGGATTGACAATGGGGCCACCCATGCCGATACAAGCGGATATGCGGGTTCGAGCCGAGGCCATGACGCGGTGGTGTAGCATGCGGGCGCTTCTGGCCCATGCCCTGGTCGCGGCGGGTCTTGCCGGCGCGGCGATGATCGCCGTCAGTGCGCCCGCCCGCGCCGATTTCCGTGTCTGCAACGCCACTCAGGAGTTGGTCGGCGTCTCGATCGGTTATCGCGCCCGCGCAGGCTGGATCACCGAAGGTTGGTGGCATGTCGAGCCTGCGCGCTGCAAGACGCTGATCGAGGGCGCGCTCGCCTCGCGCTATTATTATCTTTACGCCGAGGACGCGTTGCGCGGCGGCCGCTGGGACGGGCCGATCCAGATGTGCGTGGCCGAGCGCGAGTTCAAGATCACCGGCGTCAACGATTGTTTCGCCCGCGGATTCCAGCGTGTGGGCTTTCGCGAATACGATACCGGCAACCAGCAAAGCTGGATGGTGCAACTGGTTGACAATGACGCGGTTGACAATGGCGGCGCCGCGCCGGAAGAACCCTCGGAGGCATCCAATGTCACCGAGGGGACCGGACAGTGAAACGCAGCCGCAGGGTCAAGATTCTCGCCACGCTTGGTCCGGCCTCCTCCACCGAAGATATGATCGGCCAGCTGCATGAGGCCGGCGCCGATCTCTTTCGCATCAATATGAGCCATGCCAGCCATGATCTGATGCGAGAGTTGGTCGGCCGGGTTCGCGCGGTCGAGAAGCGGGCCGGCCATCCGATCGGGCTCCTGGCGGATCTGCAAGGTCCCAAGCTGCGGGTCGGCACGTTCGCGGCCGGCAAGGTTTCGCTGGAGGTCGGACAGAGCTTCACGCTCGATTCCGATGAAGCGCCCGGCGATGCGGCGCGCGTGCACCTGCCGCATCCCGAGATTCTGGAGGCTGTCCAGCCGGGCCACCGCCTGCTGATCGATGACGGCCGGCTGCAACTGGCGGTGACCGCCGCCGATGGCTCCTCGATCGCCTGCACCGTCGTTTCGGGCACGGTGATCTCCGACCGCAAGGGCGTCAGCCTGCCCGATACGACGCTGGGCGTCGGCGCGCTGACCGACAAGGACCGCGTCGATCTGGACGCGGTCCTCAAGGAGGACATCGATTGGGTGGCGCTGTCCTTCATCCAGCGGCCCGGGGATCTGGCCGAGGTGCGCAAGATCGCGCGCGGGCGCGTGGCGCTTCTGTCAAAGATCGAAAAGCCGCAGGCCGTCGAGCGGATCGACGAGATCATCGAACTGTCGGACGCGGTGATGGTGGCGCGCGGCGATCTGGGCGTCGAGATGCCGCTTGAAAGCGTGCCCGGCATTCAAAAGCAGATCACGCGCAAGGCGCGCCGGGCGGGCAAGCCGGTGGTCGTCGCCACGCAGATGCTCGAATCGATGATCGCTGCGCCCGTGCCGACACGCGCCGAGGTCTCGGACGTTGCGACCGCCGTCTTCGAGGGGGCCGATGCGATCATGCTGTCGGCCGAATCGGCCGCCGGCGACTATCCGGTCGAGGCGGTGCGCACCATGTCCTCCATCGCCAGCCGCGTCGAGCGCGATCCGACCTATCCGGGCATCATCAACGCACAGCGGGCCGAGCCGCAGGCGACCGGCGCCGACGCGATTTCCGCCGCCGCCCGGCAGATCGCCGAAACGCTCGAACTGAGCGCGGTCGTCTGCTACACCGCTTCGGGCACGACGGGCCTGCGCGCCTCGCGCGAACGCCCCAACGTGCCGATCATCGCGCTCTCGCCCGTCTTTGCCACCGCGCGGCGCCTGTCGCTGGCCTGGGGGCTGCACTGCGTGGTCACCGACAGCGAGCCCTCCGACCTTGACGACATGGTCGATCGCGCCTGCCGGATCGCGTTCGCCGAGAAGTTCGCCAAGCCCGGCGACCGGATCATCATCACGGCCGGCGTTCCATTGGGCACGCCGGGCGCGACCAACATGCTGCGCATGGCCTATATCGGCTCGGACGGGCTGAGCGGGATCTGACGGTTGCGCCGTTCAGTCCGCACGGTAGCCCGCCGCCTCGACCTGCTTGCGGATCACATCGTCATCAAGGCACCGTTCGAGCGGGCCGTGGGCGTCGCCGGCAAGACGCGCTTGCTCGACTTGGGCCAGCGCCTTCAGGTCGCGGGGCAGGCCCGCGATCTTTTCGAGCGCCGCGATGGCGAGACCGTCCACCACATGGTCCGGCTTGTGGCCCAGATTGCCGATGAGCATGCGTTCGGCGTTCGGCAGGTCGCGCGCAAGGCCCGCCGAATGGATGGACGGCAGGACGATCGTGTCCTTGTCTCCGGTCACGATCACCGCCGGCGTCTGGATGCGTCCATAGAGCGGGGCGGTGTCGGCGACATAGTCGAACAGGTTGGCGACATCGATCGCGTTGGCGCGAAAATGGGACGGCCGGAACAGCAGCGGAAGCCGGGTGCGGTCGGCATAGCCTTCGGTGGGACGGTTGGGCGCGAAGACGCAGGCGGTTCCGGCGTCGAGCCGCATGAGGCCGCCCGGCATGGCCAGCGTTTCGGAGAACAGCCAGCCGATCACCGGCATGGCGGTCAGCGAATAATACCAGCTTATGCCGCCGGGCCAGGGGTGGCTGACCGGGGACAGGAAAAGCGTGCCGACCGTCTTTTCGGGATGGTTGAGGGCAAACGCGGCGGCGACCGCGCCGCCGAAGGAGTGTCCGACGACGATCGCCTTGGCGATGCCGCGTTCGTCGAGCAGCGCGGCGAGCGTTCGGGCTTGGCCGTCGGGCAGGGCGTTGGCCGCCGGCCCGCGCGACGACCAGCCATGGCCGGGCCGGTCGACGAACACCAGTTCGGCGCGGCCGCGCAGCCGGTCCGCATAGATCGTCATCGCATCGTGCAGATTGCCGCTCGCGCCGTGCAGGAAGACGATGGGCGGCAGATCGGCGCCGATGCCCGCAGGCATATGCACGAAATGCATGCGCGTGCCGTTGACGGTGGCGAACGACCCCTCTGGCGGATAGCGCCGCTCGATGATCGCAACGCCGATGCGCGTCGCCAGCATCAGGGTCAGGGTCAGCGCCAGAAGCGCTGCGGCGATGGCCGCGAACATGTTCAAGGGCAGTGCCTTTGATCAATGACGATGCGGACAGGGCCGCGCGCGGGCGGGATCAGGTCGGCTCTCCGGCCAACTCGTCGCTGAGGCGGATCACCGCGTCCTGGGCGGCCCGCATGGCCGGATAGATGTCGAGCGTGCGCTGCCAGGCTTCGAGCGCGGCCTCGGCGTTGCCGGTCCGCTCCAATATGGTCGCCATGCCGGACAGGGCGCCGAAATGGCGCGGCTCAAGCGCCAGCGTCTTCTGGATGTCGTTCATCGACTTGGCGTAATTGTTCATCGTGAAGTGCAGCGTGGCGCGGCGGTTCCAGCCCTCGGCATAGCCGGGCGCGCGCATGACCACCTGATCGAGAAAGTCGAGCGCCGTCGAATAGCGCCGGTCCTCCACCGCCTGGCCAGACCAACTCATCATCAGGTCGATGCTGGCGCTGCCCGAGCGGTGCCATTGCGCCCAGATGTTGTCGGCGACCGGCCGGGCGCGGCGCGGGTCCTGTGTGCGCTTGAGCCGGGCGAAGAGTTCGTTGAGCCGCTCCTCGCGCCCATCGGCGATCAGCGGCACATCGTCGATCGGCGGCAGCGTGACGCCGGTTTCGGGCCGGGCCGGCTCGGAAAGCGGCGCTTCGGGATCGATGATCGTCTGCGCCCCGACCGGGCAGGCGGCCAGGAACAGGGTGGAAACCATGGCGGCAATGGTCAGGAGCGGGCGCATGCGGGAAATCTATCGCGCCGTTCCCACCCGTCAAACGCAAAAAAGCGTGAGCGCCCGTGAGCACACGATATGGAAAGGCGCGCGCCGGTTTCGAAATTCCCGGTAAATCGCCGGTTAAAACGCCCGGCGGCGCAGGCCGTCAGCCCTGGCGCGCCTTGTAGCGCGGGTTCTGCTTGTTGATCACATAGACCCGGCCCTTGCGGCGCACGATACGGTTGTTGCGGTCGCGGGTCTTGAGCGATTTCAGCGAATTCTTGATTTTCATCGTCGTGTCTCGGGCGGTCCGGCCGGCGCCTGCACGCCTGACGCTAGCAAACAAAACGCGCCGTCCGGCGCGCTGATTTCGTGGGCGGGAGATACAGGCAAAGCGCGGCGTGTGTCAAGTTGGCGGCGCGGATCGTTCTGGTGGTTCTTGCTATCTGATCTGATAGCGTCGTTGTACAAACCGCGATGACGAGCGTGTCGCGCCAATCATGGGTGTTTGACGAGGTGTGTGCCAGCCATGGACGACCGTGATGTTACCGACGAAGCCGTCGCGAAGCATTGGAACGGCAATGCCGATCAATGGACGGCGGACGTGCGCGCGGGCTTTGACAGCTATCGCGAATTGTTCACCTGGCCGGCCTTCCGTCAGTTTTTGGGTCATGTGGCCGGATGCAGGGTGATCGACCTTGGATGCGGTGAAGGGAGCAACACACGTCATATCGCCCGGGCCGGCGCCACCGTTGTCGGTATTGATCTGTCCGATCGCCTGATAGGCCACGCACGTGCCGCCGAGGCGGCTGAACCGCTCGGCATCACCTATCATGTCGGCTCCTATTCGGAGCGGACATCCTGTGATGACGCTTCGTTTGATCTGGCAATCTCGACGCTTGCCCTGATGGATGGTGCGGACCTGAAGGGCGCAATGAACGAGGCCTATCGATTGCTCCGGCCGGGCGGCAGACTTGTTTTCTCGGTTCTGCATCCCTGTCATATCTCGCCGGGCTTGCGCTGGGAGCGTGATGGAGAGGGGCGCACGACAGGATTGGTCGTGGATCGCTATCATGACCGAAGCCCGTTTATTGAAACGTGGCGCTTTGGCGACCGACCGAAACCGACAGATGATCGGCCGCAAGTCGAGCCGTTTGCGGTTCCGCGCTTTCCACGGACACTGGCTGACTGGACGAACGCGATCGCTGATGCTGGTTTCGTCATTGAGCGAATGGAGGAGCCGGTGCCCAGCGAAGAAGCGATCGCTGCACATCCGCGTTTCGCGCGTTGGCGTGACCATGCGGCGATTTTGTTGATGGTGAGAGCCAAACGACCTGAACAGGAAAGGCTCTAGGTTGTTGGCCCTGCCGACATGGCAATTGCCCTTGCCTACCGTGGCACCAGCCGCACCACATGGCCCATCTTGCGGCCGGGCTTGATGCCTGTCTTGCCATAGTCGTTGAGGCGCACCGCGCCGTCGCCCGCCCATTCGGCGAGGCCGTTAATGTCCTCGCCCACCAGATTGGTCATCACGCAGTCGCTGTGGCGGTAGCTTTCGGCCAGCGGCCAGCCCGCGACGGCCCGGATATGCTGCTCGAACTGGCTGACCGAGCAGGCCGCCTCGGTCCAGTGGCCCGAATTGTGCACGCGCGGGGCGATCTCGTTGGCGATCAGGTGGCCATCTTCCATGACGAAGAATTCGAGCGCCAGCGTGCCGACATAGCGCAGGCGGGCGGCGAGCGCGCGGGTCTTGGCCATGGCGTCGGCCATGACGGCCTGATCGAGGCCGCACGGCACCGTCGAGCGGGCGAGCATGCCGCCTTGATGGTCGTTGCGGGCCGGCTCGAACTCATGAACCGTGCCGTCCGGGGCGCGTGTCACGATGACGGAGATCTCGCAGGCGAAGTCGACAAGGCCCTCAAGGATCGACGGCGCGCCGCCGATCCGCCGCATCGCCTCTTCGGCGGCCGGGTCGGCCTCGCCATGGCCGAACCGGATCTGGCCCTTGCCGTCATAGCCGAAGCGGCGGGTCTTCAGGATCGCGCCCTTGCCGTCGAGATCGGCCAGCGCCATTGCGAGTTGCGGTGCGCCGTCGATGGCGCGGAACGGGGCGGTTTCGATGCCGGTTTCGCGCAGGAACGTCTTTTCGGTCAGCCGGTCCTGCGTCACGCGCAGCGCCCAGGCGTCCGGGTGGACCGGGATGCGCCCGGACAGATATTCGAGCGCGCCAAGGTCGATGTTCTCGAACTCGAAGGTGGCGACGTCGCAGCGGCGGGCCAATTCGTCGAGCGCGGCGCGATCGTCATAGGCGGCGGCGATGTGCTCGTCGCAGAAGCGCGCGGCCGCACAATCCCGGTTCGGGTCGAGCACGATCGCCCTGAAGCCGAGCCGCGCTGCGGCCTCGGCGAGCATGCGGCCGAGCTGGCCGCCCCCCAGAAGGCCGATCGTCGCGCCACGCCCGAGCATCACGGGTCCGGTTGCGGTTCGAGGGCGACCTTGTCCGCCTGCGCCTTGCGCCAGGCATCGAGCCGCGCGCGCAGCTTCTCGTCTTCATTGGCCAGGATCGCGGCGGCCAGCAGGCCGGCATTCGTCGCGCCCGCTTCGCCGATGGCCAGCGTTCCGACCGGCACGCCGGCGGGCATCTGCACGATGGAGAGCAGCGAATCCTGCCCCGACAGCGCCCGGCTCCGCACCGGAACGCCGAGCACCGGCACCGATGTGAAGGCGGCGGTCATGCCCGGCAGGTGGGCGGCGCCGCCAGCGCCGGCGACGATCACCTTGAACCCGTTCGCGCGCGCGCCGGTGGCGAACGCGACCAGCCGGTGCGGCGTGCGGTGGGCCGAGACGATCCGCGCGGCATAGCCGATTTCGAGCGTGTCGAGCATGTCGGCCGCAAGGCGCATGGTCCGCCAGTCGGACTGGCTGCCCATGATGATGGCGACGGGCGTGGTGTTCATTGCGACGGACCCTGGATCTGTACGCGTTCAGGCGATGATATCGGGAATGATCTGGTCTTCGACCCTGTGCATGCGATCCTTGAGGGCCAGCTTCTTCTTCTTCATGCGCTGGATCTGCAACGGATTGCAACCGGCCTCGACCATCGCTTCGATCGCCGCGTCGAAGTCGGCATGGTCCTGCCTGAGCCTGGCGAGCAGCAGCCGAAGCTCGGCCTGATCCTGTTCGGAAGATGTCATTTTCGACAGGGAACGGTTCGTCGATTGCGGCGGGCAACGGCCCATACCACAAAACACGGTGTAGCAAAATGCGACGTCCGGCCATTCGACACCTGCTTGATTCCATGGCACGCTTTGGCGGTTCGAAGGCACGATGAAGGAGGAGCTTGATGTCAATTGATGGTCATCTCGACGCCCTGAGGCGCAAGCACGGTGCGTTGGACAGCGAAATCAACGACATGCTCGCGCGCCCCGCGCCCGACGAATCCGAACTCATGCGCCTGAAGCGCGAAAAGCTCCGCCTGAAGGACGAGATCGAGAAGGTCAAGGCGCAGACGCGCCATTGACGCGCGCCCGTTTCGAGCCCCCGGCCGGAGGCGGGCAGGCGGGCGCTGAGCCATTCGCCTGTGGATAAACGCCTAGAGCGGTTTGTCTTTAGATGGGAGCGGTTTGATGGACAGGGTTTTTCGCCGCAGCGAGGAAA
>NZ_CFIFWG010000146.1:0-8076 GCF_984466335.1 Roseitalea sp.
CCCGATTCGGATCAGCACCGGATCGATGTCGGGAAAAGCCAGTGCGGCCTGGGTCAGCAGCGCGGTGTCCATGAATGCGTTCCCCGGTTCGCCCGCGATCGCTCGCGCCTTGTGCGCGGCGGCGGGCGACCATAGGTAAATGGCAATAATGGAGATGGAACGATGACGACAGGCCCAAACAGGATTTTCGACGATTTCGCCAAGCTGATGACCGATGCGGCCGGCGCGGCGCAGGGCATGCGGCGCGAGGCCGAAACCATGTTCCAGGCGCAGGCCGAAAAGTTCCTCGCTTCGATGGATGTCGTCCAGCGCGAGGAGTTCGAGGCGATGAAGGAGGCCGCGCTGAAGGCCGCCGCCACCGCCGAACGGCTTTCCGCCCGTGTCGACGAACTCGAAGCGCGGATCGCCGGGCTCGAAGGCAAAAAGGCTCCCAAAACATCCGATACAGGCCGCAAATGACGGTTTTGCAAAGGATTTTTTCCACAGGAACGAACCGAGTCCGCCTTGCGCGAAAAGCCTTTGTCGAGAGTCGCTTACCGCGGTTGCGAATCTGTGGGCAAAACCGGCCTTCCACATCTGTTTGGTCGTGACCGCCTCGCCGGGGCTTTCCCTTAGGTCACTCATCAATACACTGAAATTATTGAGTGATTCGTGACGGTGCTGCGGCGGCGTCGCGGCCGGCCTCGCCGGCCGAAGCCTTGGATGTGTTGATGACCCTTCTTGAACTGGACCAAGACAGGCTGGCCCACCCGGTCGACGTGATCGAGCATGTGGCGCATGTGCGCGACTGGAACTTCGAGCGCACGGGCGACGACGAGATCGCGGTCGCCTTCGCCGGCAACTGGACCAATTATCATATCTCCTATGCCTGGATGCCGGATTTCGAATCGCTGCATTTCGCCTGCGCGTTCGACGTGGCCGTCCAGAAGCCCCGCATCGGCGAATTGACGCGGCTCCTGTCGCTGATCAACGAGCAGCTTCTGATCGGCCATTTCGATTTCTGGGAGCAGGAGGGGGCGGTGATGTTCCGCCATTCGCTGATCCTGGCCGGTGGCGCCGAGCCGACCGAGGCGCAGGTCGAGGTGATGCTGTCGAGCGCGATCGAAACCTGCGAGTGCTACTTCCAGGCTTTCCAGTCCGTCGTCTGGTCCGGGGTCAGCGCGCGCGATGCGCTCGACCACGCCATGTTCGAGACGGTCGGGGAGGCTTGAGGGTGGCCGGCGGGGACGCGTTCATCTCCTTTGACGACTTCCTCAAGGTCGATATCCGCACCGGCACGATCATCGAGGCCGAGCCGTTTCCCGAGGCGCGCAAGCCGGCGGTCAGGATGATGATCGACTTCGGCCCCCAGATCGGCATCAAGAAGAGTTCGGCGCAGATCACGGTGCACTACGCGCCCGAAGACCTCATCGGCCGGCAGGTGATGGCGGTGGTCAATTTTCCGCCGCGCCAGATCGGGCCGATCCGGTCCGAGGTGCTGACGCTGGGCTTTGAGGACGCCCATGGCGCCATCGTGCTCGCCGCCGTCGACAAGCCGGTGGCGAACGGGCAGCGGCTGATGTAGCGCTAGCGCTCCACTCCGTCTTGAACCGCAAGGGGAAAGCCCGATGCCGCTCAAGCGGGCTTTGCGCCGGGCGCTTCGGTCAGCATTTGAGGAAGGTTTTCTCGATGACCACGTGACCGGCGATCGAAACCGTGACGCGCACGCCCGTCGGAATGCCCCATGTCGTGCAGATATGGATGCATGCCTGCGCCGCCGTGCCGTCCGGGAAGACACTGGGGATGGGAAGGCAATATTTGCCGATCCCAAGCGGCAGTTCGAGGCAGATCTTGCCGTCCTCGACCGTCACAGCGATGCACCCGCCCGAGATGCTCAAATGGCCGTCGTCGGCCGGGTCGAGCGATCGGGCGCGTTCGGCCAGAACGTCCGCGCTGTGCACCTGCCGCGCCGCTTCGAGTGCGGCGCCAATCTTGTCGTCGTCGAAGGTGTAATGTGTCGCCATGACATTTGTCCTTTCGTTGAATCCTGAAAATATGAAGCTTCATTATTGCATTTAATTCTCGATTAATGAAGTATTAATATTAATTAATTTTCAAATAAGTACTTACTGCAACTTACATCAACCTGCGGTTTATTACAGATTTATCCCTGCTTCCTTCAACGCTTCGCCGTTCAGACCGCGTTCAGGTCGGACGGTTTAGCGATAGGCGGACGGCGGGTTCCGCATCGTCCTGCCCAGATCCTGCCCGAGGAGACGCATCATGAAGCTTCTTTGCACCTGCATCGGCGCGCTGGCCGTTGCCGCGACGGCGTTGACCGCGCTGCCCGTGACCGCCCAGGCCGGCGGCCGCAACGGTGCCTGGCCCGGCTGGAGCGCTCACCCGTGCGGCCATGACGGGCCGTGCGGTCATGGCCGGGGCGCCCATGTCCATGGCCATCACGGGCGCGGCAAGCATGGCAATCGGGTTCACCGCCGGGGCAATGGCGATGCGGCCGCCTTGATCCTGGGGCTGGCCGGCCTGGCCATTGTCGGCGGCGCGATCGCCAGCCAGAACCGGACGCTGCCGCACACGGCCGATCCGACTTATCGCGGCGGCGGCCATTACCCGCCGGCGCCGGACGCGCCGGGCGTGATCACCTATGAGAGTACGCTCGAACCCTGGTCGCCGGGCTGGTTTCGCTGGTGCGATGCCCGCTACAGGTCATTCGACCCCGAGCGCGGCACCTATCGCGGTTATGACGGGCGCGACCATTTCTGCGTTCCCAGGTAGGGCCTGGTCCGTGGGGGGCGGTCAGAGCCGGCCGGCGAGGAAGGGGTTGGTCATCCGCTCCTCGCCGAGCCGGCCGCCCGGCCCGTGCCCGCAGATGAAGCCGAAATCGTCGCCCAGCGGCATCAGCTTGTCCCGGATCGAGGCGATCAGCGCGTCGTGATCGCCGCCCGGCAGGTCGGTCCGCCCGATCGATCCCGAAAACAGGACGTCGCCGACATGGGCGAACCGCGCCTTGCGGTTGACGAACACGACATGGCCCGGCGCGTGGCCGGGGCAGTGCAGAACCTCGAAGGCGTGGCCGTCCAGGGCGAGCGTCTCGCCCTCGTCCAACCAGCGGTCGGGCGTGACGTTGCGCGCCGGCTTTGACAGGCCGAACATGCGCGCCTGATCCTCAAGGGCGCCCAGCAGCGGCGCATCGTCCCGGTGCGGGCCGACGATCTCGACCTCCAGCCGCTCCTTCAGATCCATCGCGCCGCCGGCATGGTCGATATGGCCGTGGGTGAGCCAGATCCGTTCGACGGTCAGGCCGTGGCCCTCGGCCGCCTCCACGATGCGCTCGACATCGCCGCCCGGATCGACGATGACGGCGCGCTTGCTGTCGTTGTCGAACAGGAGCGTGCAGTTCTGCTGGAACTGCGTGACGGGGACGATGATCGCCTGAAGCGCGCCGGCCATGACGGGACTAAGGGGTCATTCGGCGGCGATCGAGGCGGCCGGAGGGCGCACGGCCCGTGCGTAATCGTCCATCAGCGCCGTCGTGATCTCGCCGACCGAGAAACGGTGGGCCCCGATCTCGGACACCGGCGTCACCTCGGCGGCGGTGCCGGTCAGGAAGCATTGCTCGAAGCCGTCGAGCTCTTCGGGCATGATGATCCGTTCGTTCACCGTCAGCCCGCGCGCCCTGGCAAGGTCGATGACGGTGCGGCGCGTGATCCCGTCCAGGAAGCAGTCCGGCACCGGCGTGTGCAGCGCGCCGTCCCTGACAAAGAAGATGTTGGCGCCGGTCGCCTCGGCGACGCGGCCGCGCCAGTCGAGCATCAGCGCATCGGCATAACCGTTGGCCTCGGCCTCGTGCTTGGACAGGGTGCAGATCATGTAAAGGCCCGCGGCCTTCGATTTCCAGGGCGCGGTCTGTGGGTCCGGCCGGCGGTAGCGCGCCATGTCGAGCCGGATGCCCCTGCGCCTTTCGGCCGGGTCGAAATAGCTCGGCCATTCCCACACGGCGATGGCCAGGTTGATCGCGTTGTGCTGCGCCGAAACGCCCATCATTTCAGAGCCGCGCCATGCGATCGGGCGCACATAGGCGTCCCCAAAGCCCTGACGCGCCAGCGTTTCCTTGCACGCCGCGTCGATCTCGGCGACCGACCAGGGAATTTCGAAGCCCATAAGCCGCCCTGATTCGACGAGCCGCTCGGTATGCTCGGTCAGCTTGAAGATCACCCCGCCATAGGCGCGTTCGCCCTCGAACACCGAGCTTGCATAATGCAGGCCGTGCGTGAGCACATGCACCTTGGCATCGGCCCAGGGCACGAACGACCCGTTCAGCCAGATTTCACCGTCGAGCCGGTCGAAGGGCTTTTGCGCCATGGCCGTTTCCCCGCCGCGCGACCCGCGCCCGCGTTCGCGCAGCGGGCGGGACCGTTGTTGTGGATGTTGTGCGCGTCCTGGCCGGACGCGGGCCTGCACTCTTTACAGAGCGGGTGAAAATATGTCAATAAGGCTGACATATTTCGCGGAACAGGTCCGCCCGATGGCCGAACCAAACGGCAGCGCCGACACCGAAACGCTGATCGAACTTTTGTTCTTTGCCTATCGCGACTTCATTTCCGACGCGGACGCGATCCTGGCCGAACTCGATTTCGGCCGCGCCCACCATCGCGTCATGCACTTCGTCGACCGCAAGCCCGGGCTGACGGTGGCCGAACTGCTGGCGTTTCTCGGCATCACCAAGCAGAGCTTGTCGCGCGTGCTCAAGCAACTCATCGACGGCGGGTTCGTGCGCCAGGACACCGGCCATGGCGACCGGCGGCGCCGTCAACTGCACCTGACCGGAAAGGGCCAGGCGCTGATCGCGCGCCTGCGCGAGCCACAGTCTCGCCGCATCGACACGGCATTGACCGAATCCGGCCAGAGCCACGATGCCATGGCCAGGTTCCTGAAGGCCATGGCCGGCGATCAGGCCCGCGCGCAGATCAGGGCGCTCAAGTGACCGGCGCCGGCAGCGATGGAGGCGAGCGATGACCGCGCCGCATACGACCGCCACGCAGCTTGTCGGCGCGGTGACGCCGGGCGACCGGGCACCGCACATCCTGATCGTCGATGACGATACGCGCATCCGCGAACTGCTGACCCGCTACCTGTTGCAGAACGGCTACCGGGTGACGGCGGCCGAAAGCGCGGCCGACGCGCGGCGCAAGATGGAGGGCCTGGCCTTCGACCTGCTGGTGCTCGACATCATGATGCCCGGCGAAAACGGCGTCTCGCTCGCGCGGGCGCTACGCGCCGGCGAGAGCGACGTGCCGATCCTGATGCTGACCGCCCGCAGCGAGACCGAGCAGCGCATCGAGGGGTTGGACGCGGGGGCGGACGACTATCTGGGCAAGCCGTTCGATCCGCGCGAACTGCTCTTGCGCATCGGCAACATCGTGCGCCGCCGCGCGCCCGAGGACGTCAGCCTGGTCGAGCAGATCGTGTTCGGCCCGTTCATCTTCGTCATCGCCAAGCGCGAACTGAAGCGCAATGGCGAGGTGGTCAGGCTGACCGACCGCGAGCGCGACATATTGGTGCGGTTCGCCCGCAATCCGGGCGAGACGATCGCCCGCCACGCGCTGGCGGACGGCGACGCCGAGATCGGCGAGCGCACGATCGATGTGCAGATCAACCGCCTGCGGCGGAAACTGGAGGCCGATCCGGCCAATCCGCGTTATCTTCAAACCGTGCGCGGAATGGGTTACCGTCTGTCGATCGAGTGACGATGGCGTACCCGCCGGTCCGCTCTGCGGCGCGGCGGCAGGGCAAGATGACACTGGCACACCATGACGGCGCCAAGCCGGCCTCTCCGCCCCGGCGCAGTCTGCGCCGGCGCACGGCGCGCGCGCTGCGCTTTGTCTGGCTGAGATGGCGGCAATGGGCCTTGTCGGCCACGCTGCGCATGCCGCGCGGGCTCTATGCGCGTTCGTTGATCATCATCATCGCGCCGATGGTGCTGCTGCAATCGGTGATCGCCTTCGTGTTCATGGAGCGGCACTGGCAGACCGTCACCCAGCGCCTGTCGACGGCGGTGACGCGCGACATCGCCGCGGTCATCGACGTCATCGAGACCTATCCGCAGGATGACGGCTACACCGAGGTCGTGCGCATCGCGCGCGAGCGGCTCGCGCTGAACATCGCCATCCTGCCGCCGGACCCGCTGCCGGCGCCCGCGCCCAAGCCTTTCTTTTCCATCCTCGACCAGATCCTGTCCGAGGAGATCACGCGGCAGATCGGCCGGCCCTTCTGGATCGACACGGTCGGCGATTCCAACCTGGTCGAAATCCGCGTCCGGCTCGATGACAAGGTGCTGCGCGTCTTCGCCCGGCGCAGCCAGGCCTATGCGTCCAACACCCATATCTTCCTTTTGTGGATGGTCGGCACCTCGCTGGTGCTGCTGTTCATCGCCATCTTGTTCCTGCGCAACCAGATCCGGCCGATCCAGAAACTCGCCGAGGCGGCCGAGGGCTTCGGCAAGGGCCACGCCCTGCCCGAGGAGTTCCGGCCGCGCGGGGCGATCGAGGTGCGCCAGGCCTCGCTCGCCTTCATCCAGATGCGCGAGCGCATCGAAAAGCAGATCGAGCAGCGCACCGAGATGCTGGCGGGCGTCAGCCACGATCTGCGCACCATCCTGACCCGCTTCAAGCTGCAACTGGCCATGAGCGAGCCCTCGCCCGAGATCGTGGCGATGGAAAAGGACATGGACGACATGCAGTCGATGCTCGAAGGCTATCTCGATTTCGCGCGCGGCGATGTCGAGGAGGAGACCGGCGTGCTGGATTTGAAGGCCGCGCTCGCCGCGATCGTCGACCAGGGCAGGCTGCATGGCCGCACGGTCGAGGTCAGCGTGCTCGGCCGTTCCGACATCGTGGTGCGGCCCGTCGCCTTCAAACGACTTCTGGGCAATCTGGCCTCGAACGCCTTTCGCCATGCCGAGCGGATCGAACTCGTGGCGCGCGTGGCGCGCGGCCGGCTGACGCTGACCGTGGACGACAATGGCTCGGGCATCGCGCCGAGCGAGCGCGAGCAGGTGTTCCGGCCGTTCTACCGGATCGACGACGCGCGCAATCTCGATTCGAGCGGCACGGGTCTGGGCCTTTCCATCGCCCGCGACATCGCCCGCAAGCATGGCGGCGACATCACGCTCGAAGGCTCGCCGCTGGGCGGCCTGCGGGTGGTGGTGAAGCTGCCGGTGTGAGACGCCGAGGCCGCATGTCGGGCGCCTCTTCTGCCCTACCGCCTCTGCCTTACCGCCTTGGCTTTTCCGTCCGGCCGACGGTCATCTCGTCGAGCCTGTTCTTGCGGAAATAGGATGTTTCGCCCTTCTTGCGCTTGCCGCGCCCCTCCGGTCCCACAGGCTCGCCATGAGGGGCGCCGTGGGCGAGCGGGTCGTCCAGCACCGCAAGCTCGGTCTCGCGCAGGCGCTTGATTTCGTCGCGCAGGCGCGCGGCGGTCTCGAAATCGAGGTCGGCGGCCGCATCGCGCATCTGCTTTTCGAGCGCTTCGAGATGGGCGGCCAGATTGTTGCCGACCAGCGCGCCCTCGTCGGCCGCCGCGCCCCCGGCGCCGGCAATGTCGGCGCGCACATGGTCCTTTTCGTAAACGCTGTCGAGAATGTCGGCGATGTTGGCCTTGACCGATTGCGGCGTGATGCCGTGCGCTTCATTGTAGGCGAGCTGTTTCTCGCGCCGGCGGCCGGTCTCGGCCAGTGCCCGCTGCATCGAGCCGGTCTCGTGGTCGGCATAGAGGATGACCTTGCCGTCCACGTTGCGCGCCGCGCGGCCGATCGTCTGGATCAGCGAGGTTTCCGAGCGCAGGAAGCCCTCCTTGTCGGCGTCCAGGATCGCCACGAAGCCGCATTCGGGAATGTCGAGACCCTCGCGCAAGAGGTTGATTCCCACGAGACAATCAAACGCCCCCAAGCGAAGATCGCGGATGATCTCGATGCGCTCGATCGTGTCGATGTCCGAATGCATGTACCGCACACGAATCCCCTGTTCGTGCAGATATTCGGTCAGGTCCTCGGCCATGCGCTTGGTCAGCACGGTGACCAGC
>NZ_CFIFWG010000147.1:0-5854 GCF_984466335.1 Roseitalea sp.
GCCGAACAGCACCTCGGCTTGTTTGGCGTTGCGGAAGTTTTCGCCGTTGATCCAGATCAGGTCGACGGAGCCGGAATCGGTGACGCCCGCCTCACGCTCGCCCAGCACGATATTGACGGCCTCGACCGTATCGCTCAACCCAACGCGGTTAAGGGTGATCCCATAGTTCTCCATCACGATGCCGCCGATATATTCGCTGACATAGCGGTTGACATTGTCGGCGCCCCCCCACAGGAACCAGTTGACCTCGCCGCCGCGCGCCTGCTCGACGACGGCGTCCCAGTCCGCCCCGATCAGCGCGGCGCCGTGCCCCCCGGCCAGCGCCGTGCCGACCGGCAGGAGCGCCACAGCCGCCGCCGCGGCCGCCGATTTCAGAAACTTCATCTTCTTCTCCAGTTCGTGCGCCCCATGTGCGGGCCATATCGGGTTGTCTCAAGCCCTCTTGAGTTCGGCAACATACTTTTGCGAATTCGAGCGCGGTATCGAAGGTGGCGACCCTGGCGCGGCCAAGGGCCCGCATCAGCGGCCCGTTCACCGCGGCAAACGGATGAAAGCACGCCCCGCAAGCCTCCTTCGAGAGCCGGCGCGGTCATGCAAAGCATCCGCAGCTTGTCGCTACAAATTGTCCATAACCAGTCAAGGGCGCAATGCAAGCATTTCGCACAGGGCGGCGCCCGGGCAGCGGATCGCGGTCCACGGCCGCATCTGCGCTTGACACGCCCCGCCAAGAACGGGCACCGAAGCGATCGATATGACCGACCTCGACGCGACGGCCGCCGTCGCAATCCTCACGGCCTTGGCGCTGGGCGGGCTCATCAAGGGCGCAACGGGCGCTGGCGCGCCGGTCGTCGCGGTGCCCGTCATGGCGGCGTTCTTCGATGTGCGACTGGCGGTGATCGTCATGGTCACGCCGAACCTTATCACCAATCTGTGGCAGTTGCGCCAATATCGCCGCGCGCACCTGCCCAATCGGTTCGCCTGGTTCTTCGCCGTCGCCGGCGGCGCCGGCGCGGCGACCGGAACGCTTTTGTTGGCATGGCTGCCGACGCGGGCATTGTCGCTGCTGATCGCCGCAGCCGTGCTCCTTTATATCGGCTTGCGCATCGCCCGGCCGGGCCTCAGGCTGGCCTTTGCCACCGCCCGGCGCATCGTCCTGCCGATCGGCGCGGCCGCCGGCGTGTTGCAGGGCGCGGCCGGCATTTCGGCGCCGATCTCGGTCAGCTTTCTCAACGCCCTCCGGCTTGAGCGCCCGGCGTTCATCGCGACCATTTCGGCGTTCTTCGTGGCCATGTCCGTGGTACAGATCCCGGCGCTTTTCGCATTCGGGCTGCTGACGGCCGAGCGCCTGTCGCTGAGCGCCATGGCGCTTGTGCCGCTTTTGGTCTTCATGCCCGTCGGCGCCTGGCTCGCCCGCCGCATGAGCGCCAGAACCTTCGACCGCATCATGCTGGGCCTGCTGACCCTGCTCGCCTTGCGGCTGGCCGCAACGGCGCTTTTGTGAAGCGGCAGGGCCCGCAACGCCTATGCTTGGAAGGCTCTAAAGCCGCGTCACCCGCAGCTTGGTCTTCAGATCGGTGCGGCAAAACGCATGCAGGAAGCACGTCTTCTCGGACACATCGAGCATGTCGCGCGCGACATCGTCGGACTCGGCGGTTTGCAGGTGGACATGGGTCTCCACCGGATCGGCTTCGCCCGCCTTGCCGGTGCCGCCCGAGGCGCCTCCAAGCGAGAAATGGGTGTCCTGGACGATCGAGTAGTGCGGCAGGTCGAGTTTTTCCATCGACGCCATGCGGCCGAACTGCGTCATGAAGCAAAAGCCGATGCCGGCCGAAATGAAGCTCACCGCATCGGGCGCCCGCCCCTGCCCGCCGGCGCTTGGCGCCTCCTCGGACAGGAAGCGGAAAATGCTGCCATGGGGGCTGTACAGTCGCTGCTCGATCTCCTTGATGCCGTCCGGGCGCAGCGTGCAGGTCGCGGCGGGATTGAGCGTGCGGTCCTGCTCGTCGCTGAGGCTCGATGCGGCCGCCGACGTCGCCTTGGGCAGCTGCTTCTTCGGGGTGATGCCGCCGCGCTCGATGAGCGCCAGTTCCGAAACCTCCGGCAGCGGCGCTGCGCCCGACGGATCGTCGACGACCGGCCCGTCAAGCGCATGCGCCTGACCGGTGTCGATCCGCTCCGCGTTCCGGGTCAGGGTGAACAGGCTGTCGAGCTTGCCGCGCATCAGGCCGTTGAGCGGCGATGCATGGATCGCGTTCATCAGCAATTGGTTGAGTTCGGTGTCTTCAAGATCGCAATCGACCTGCACCTCAAGCTCGACGGGCAGCGCGCCGCCGATCATGGTGCGTTTGCGCATGGATCCATGCATGGTGTAGAAATTGTCCTGAACCAGCCGGAGCTGCCGCAGGACGACCCCCCGCTGCGCGGCGAGCGCGGTGATCTCGTTCATATAGCTTGCCACCATGCCCGTCGTCAGAAAGGCGAGCGGGCAAGGCGCCGCGTCATATCCGGATAGATAGGCCCCCTCGTCGGAGACCAGGCGCCAGGTCAGGCCGGACCGCGCCGAGGTGACGAGCGCCTCCTTTTGAAACCCGGACAGCGAGCGCACCCAGGTGCGCACCGCATCGCCACGGCGCAGCGGCGGCGCCTCAAGGCCGATATCGCCGGCATTGGCCACCTTGAAGAACGGCGACAGCCCGCTTGCGGCAATGATGTTTTCGCCCAGTTTCATGTCAGACTCCTCTCGTCGGGCGCGTCAGCCGAACATCGTGTTTGGCAGGAACAGCGCGATATTGGGGAAGGTGAGCACCAGGATGACGGCCGCCAGCATGGCGAACCAGAACGGCCAGATGCCGCGGAAGATGGTGTTCAGCGGCACATTGGGCGCAATGCCCTTGACCACGAACACATTGATGCCGACCGGCGGCGAGATCAGCGCCATTTCGAGCACGATCACCATCAAGACGCCGAACCAGATCAGGTCGATGCCCAGCGACTGCAAGATGGGCTGCGCCAGCGGGATGGTCAGCACGAGGATCGCAAAACCTTCCAGAAACGTGCCCAGCACGATGAAGGCCAGCAGGATCGCGATGACCACCTGCATGGCGGTGAAGCCCTGCGCCTCGACCCATTGGGTCAGGGCGAAGGTGACGCCGGTAAAGCCGACGAACGTCTTGAAGACGAAAGCGCCAAACAGGATCAGGAACACGGTGCCGGTCGATTTGAGCGTGCTGGCCACCACGTCCTTGGCGTTCTGCCAGGTCAGCTTGCCGCGAATGATGGTGACGAGCAGCGCCAGAAAGGCGCCCACGCCCGCCGCCTCGACGGCGGAGAAGACGCCGGTATAGATGCCGCCTATGGTCAGCACGATGATGCCGACGATCCAGGAGGCGCGGCCAAGGGAGGCCATGCGTTCGCCAAACGGTTCGGCGGCGGCGGCCTGCGGAGCCTTTTCGGGATCGCGCAGGACCAAAAGCCAGATCGTCAGAACGAACAGCCCGGTCAACATAAGGCCGGGCAGCACGCCGGCCATGAACAGCCGCCCGATCGATTCCTCGGTCAAGATGGCATAGACGACGAAGCCGGCCGATGGCGGGATAAGGATGCCCAGCGTGCCACCGGCGGCGATCGACCCGGTGGCCAGCCCGTCATTGTACTTGAAGCGCTGCATCTCGGGCAGGCTGACGCGCCCCATCGTCAGCGCGGCCGCCAGAGACGAGCCCGAAAGCGCCGAAAAGCCCGCGCAGCCGACGATGGTGGCGGACGCCAGCCCGCCGCGCAGATGGCCGAACCAGCTGTGCGCGGCATCATAGAGGTCGCGGCTCATGCCCGAGACGCCCGCCAGATTGCCCATCAGGATGAAGAGCGGCAGGATGGTCAGCGGATAGTTGGACGCCTCGGCGAAAATCTCGCCCGCAACAACGGGCAGGCTTGCCTGCGGGCGGATCATATAGATGCCCACGGCGCCGACAAGCATCATCGACGTGCCCACCGGCATGCGGATGAAGAGCAGGACAAAAAGGGCCGCAAAGCCCAGGATCGCGATCATCGTACCGTCCATCAGTCGGCCGCCTCGTTGGGGTCCTCGCCGCGCCAGTGCGCAAGGCCGACCAGAAGATGAACGAGCAGGAGCGCCGCATAGGACGCCATCGCCACGCCGAGGAAATAATAGAACGGCGTATGGACGATCGAAAGGTTGTTGGTGATCTGCCCGCAGGGCAGGCCGCACGAGCCCTTGGAGAAAAGCCCGTAGGTCGCAAAAGAGACGATCGCCAAGCCGAGCGACCGCGCGATCAGATCGGTGATCCGGGTCACGCGGCGGCCGGCGAACCATTTGATGACGCCGACGCTGACATGGGCATGATGGTGGGCGCCATAAGCCACCGAAGCGGCCACGACGACCGTCAGCGTCATCATAGAGATATCCTCGATGCCGAAGATGGGATCGTTGAGAACGTAGCGGGCGAAAACCGCAACGACCGTCACGCCCATCAACCCGAACACCGCAAGGCCGCCAACGAAGGCGAGCAGCCCGGCCAGACGGCCGAGCTGCCTTTCGGCAAGCATCAGCATGACGGGCGTATCAGCCATCGGTGCCCTGCATCATCGCCTTGATGTCGCCGGCCGTCTTGTCGCCGGCCATCTGGGACATGGCAGCGGCGAGCGCATCTTCGACGGCGGCGTCAAAGCGGGCCTTTTCCTCGTCCGGCAGCTCGATGATCTCGACGCCCTCGGCGCGCGCGGCCTCGATGCCCCAGGCCGTTGCGCGCTCATAGCCCTCGCCGCCAAGCCGTGAAAGGCTGTCGTCGGCGGCCGCGTCGACCCAGCCCTTCTGCTCGTCGGTCAGACCGTCATAGAGCTGCCTGTTCATCAGCAGGACGAAGGCCGAACCGGACCCCGGAAAGTAGGTCGTGATGTAGTTGGCCGGCTCTTGCAGCTTGAACGAGGCGATCGCCGAGGGGTCGATCGCGATGGCGTCGATGACGCCATTGGCCAGGTTCTGGTTGATGACGTTGACCGGCTGCGCCACCGCGCTCGCGCCCAGCGCCTCGGTAAAGGGCAGATCCTGCTTGGAGGTGACGCGGATCTTCATGCCCCGCACGTCTTCAAGCGTGCGCACGGGCTTGTCCCTTGTGATCAGCACCGGCGGCGCATTGGCCCAGATTGCCAGCACCTTGGCGTCATATTCGGTCTCAAGCTCCTTGCGTGCCCGCAGCAGCGATTCGGTGCAATCGGTCGCGCTGTCGCAAACCTTGGGCAAGGTGATCACATTGGTCTTGGGGAACAATTGGCCGGTATAGCCGGGCAGCGTGAAGACGATGTCGGCGACACCGTCGAGCAGGATCGAATACTGCTTGGGCGGGACCGAGTTGAGCGCGCCGCCGGGGAATTGCGTGACCGTCATACGACCGCCGGAAGCCTCGGCCAGACGGTCGGCGAAAGGCTGGAACACCGATGCGTTCATCGGGTGGTTCGGGCCCATGAAATAGGCCAGCGCCAGATCCTTTGCCGCGACGATGGAACTCGACGCCACAAGAGCGGCGGCCGTGAGCGTTGCAAGTCGGTTCATGTTATCCTCCCTTGAAGATCGCGGAACTACATAAGCCAGCCCGACGGGCCGGAGATAGAGTGGTGGGCTTGAAACTGGACCACGCCCTCATAGCCCAGATTGCGGCCGATGCCGGACTGTTTGAACCCGCCGAAGGGTCCGCGACCGTCCTGGGCGGCCGGGCCGTGCGCGTTCAGATAGGTATATCCGGCCTCAAGCCGCCGGGCGAGCGCGACGGCGCGGTCCCGGTCCGCCGTCCAGACCGACGAGCACAGGCCGAAACGGCTGTCGTTGGCCTTGGCGACGGCC
>NZ_CFIFWG010000147.1:5864-8014 GCF_984466335.1 Roseitalea sp.
AAGGGCTCGATGCCCAGGCGCTCCCGCACCATGGCGACGGCCTCGTCCTCGCCGTCGAACGGCATGATCGGCAGCGCCGGCCCGAACTGCTCCTCGCAGACGATGTCGAGCGCCGGGTCGGGATCGTGGACGAGCGTGGGCCGCTGGAAATAGCCGTGCGCGTAAAGGGCTTCGTCGGGCACGCGGCCAAGTTCGTGCACATCGGCGCCGGCGCTGCGCGCCTGGTCGATCATGCCCCTGACGACCTTCAACTGCTTGGCGTTGTTGACCGGCCCCATATGGGTCTCATCGAGCAGACCATCGCCCACGACCATGCGGTTGCAGGCGGCCGTCAGCCCGTCGACGACCTCGTCATAACGCGACCGGTGAACGTAGAGCCGCTTGAGCGCCATGCAGATCTGCCCCGACGACATGAAGGCGCCCATATACATGCGCATGAAGGCGCCCGCGTCCAGTTCGGCGTCCTCGCAGACGATCGCCGCATCATTGCCGCCCAATTCCAGCGTGACCGGCGTTATGTTGCCGGCCGCCATATGCATCACGTGCCGGCCGACCTCGACGGATCCGGTGAAATTGACGAACCGGACCAGGGGATGGGTGACAAGCGGATCGCCGATCTGGGACGCCGAACCGGTGATCACGTTGACGACGCCCGGCGGCAGCATCGAGGCGATCCTTTCAAGCGTCAGCGACGGCACGAGCGCCGAATTGCGGCTGGGCTTGACCACGACCGTGTTGCCGGCCATCAGCGCTTGGGGAAGCTTGGCGCCCAGTATCGACAACGGCCAGTTCCATGGGACGATCAGTGCGGCCACGCCGCGCGGCTGGCGCGTGATAATGGTGTCGAAGGGCGGCCCCGAAAGCGCCTCGTCCCGCGCCAGGCGATCCGAAAAAGACGCCGACAGCCGAAAGCGGTCGCCCAGCCGGGTCAGCTCCAGCAGCGTTTCCTTGATAATCTTGCCGTGCTCGCGGCAGAACAGCCGAGACCGGTAGGCCACATCGTCTTCGTCGGCCGCCAGCGCATCGGCGATCTTGAGCAGGAGCGAGGCCCGCTCGTCATAGCCAAGCGCCGACCAGGCCGGAAATGCCGCATGCGCCGCGCGAACGGCCTGATCGACATCCCCTTGCGAGGCGCTGGCCGCCTGTCCGACCAGTTCGTCCGGACGCGCCGGGTTGAATATCTCATAGGTACGGCCGCCCTCGGCCGGCCGGCTTTCGCCGCCGACGAACAGGCCGGTCGTGACGGGATCATCCTGGGCTGACCTGCTCATCAAGACCTCCACTTCATCAAGATCAAGACCTCCGCGTGCGCGCCGCCCGCGGCGCGCGATCGGATGCCGGCTGCGGCGAAAGCACGAAAATCCTCCGGCGATCTCCATGCACTATGGATACATAATTGGCAAGTTCTCCAACAAAAATTTTTTATGATTGCATGATCGGCCCATTAATGTATTCATAAATGGCGGTTGGTGAGGAGAAGCATGCCCTCAAGCGCGGAACATGTGTTGGCGGTCGTGCGCCGTCAGATTCTCAATGGCGAGCGGTCGCCCGGCGACAAGATATCCGAGGTCGGCGTCGCAGCCGATCTCGACGTCTCGCGCACGCCGGCACGCACCGCGCTCGCCGCGCTCGAAGCCGAGGGGCTGATCGAAAAGCGCGACGGGCGCGGCTTCACGATCAGGTCGATTTCGGCCGCCGACGTCGCCAAGGCGATCGACGTGCGCGCGGTTCTCGAAGGTCTGGCCGCACGGACGCTGGCGCAGGCGGGCATGTCCGACGCCGTCGAGGAAACGCTTCGGCGATCGATCGCCATGTCCCAGTCGATCGTCGAATCGGAGGACGAGGCGACCGATTTCATCGGCGGCTACAAGGAAGCCAACGAACTGTTCCACGAGACGATCATGTATCATTGCGGCAACGATCTGATCGCCCACACCTTCGAGCGCATCGCCATGCTGCCCCTGACGGGTCTGGGCACCTTGGCCTTCGACATGACGAGTTGGCGACGCGAGCGCATGCGCCTGACGGTCGGCCATTCCCAGCACGTCATCATCTTCGATGCGCTCAAGAAGCGCGACAGCCAGCGGGCCGAAGCCATCATGCACGAGCATTCCAAGGCGACCCTCAACTATGCCGATCTGTTCGTGAAG
>NZ_CFIFWG010000148.1:0-4264 GCF_984466335.1 Roseitalea sp.
CGTTCGAGGAGACCAAGGAGGCGCTGGCGCTGAACCTGAAGACGCGCCAGGAGGCGCTCGAACTGCTCAAGGAGGGGGTGACGGTCATCGTCTTTCCGTCCGGGGGCGTGGCCACCGCGCCCAAGGGCCTTGGCCGGGCGCGCGACCTGCCGTGGAAGGTGTTCGTGGCCAAGCTCGTCCAGGCCGCCCATGCATCGGTCGTTCCGGTCTATTTCGAGGGCCAGAACGGGCGCGTCTTCCATCTCGTCAGCCAGTTCTCGCTGACGCTGCGCACATCGCTCCTGATCCGCGAGTTCCAGCGCCTCTACGGCAAGCAGATCAAGGCCTGGATCGGAGAGGTGATGCCCGCCCACGAACTGGCGCCGATCCGGGACCGCAAGCAATTGCTTCGGCATCTGCACGACAGCGTGTTCCGCCTCGACCCCAGCGGGCGCAGCACGGCCCATGCCGAGGAGATCAAGGCCGGTCCGTGCGGCTGACCGGGCGCGCGGTTGCCGGGGATCGCATCACCTCAGCCCAGGAGCAGGTTGGGCAGCCAGAGGGAGACCTCCGGCACGTAAGTGGTGATCAGCAGCGTCGGGAGCCAGGCGAATGCGATCATGATCAGCGATGGCCCGATCATCTCGTTGACCGGCGCCCTGCCGACCCGCGCGCCGAGATAAAGAAGCGGTGCCGTCGGAGGCGTGATGTTGCCCATGCCGAGATTGACGCCGATGATCGCGGCAAACTGGATGGGATCGATGCCCAGTTCGGTCACGATCGGGAACAGCAGCGGCGCGCCCAGCAGGATGCCGGACACGTCATCCATCAGCATGCCGATCAGGATCAGCACCACATTGATCATGATCATGATCACGATGGGGTTCTCCGAAACCGAAAAGATCAGATCCTGAGCGATGCCGGGTATGTCCTCGAAGATCAGCATGCGGCTGACGATCATCACCATGAAGAACATCACCATGACCACGCCGGTCGTGGTGGCGGTGTCGATCAATGCCGCGACGAAGTTCTTCGGGGTCAGGCCCTTGTAAATGAAGAAGCCGACCGGAATGGCGTAGATCACCGCGATGCCCGCGGCCTCGGTCGGGGTCATGATGCCCCCGTAGATGCCGCCGAGGATGATCACCGGCATCAGAAGGGCCGGGAAGGCTTTCCAGCTCTTCCGTGTCAGGTCGGCGGCAATGTTTTCCGATGGCGGGAGGGTTTTGATGCCCCTGTGTTTGCGCAGCATGGCCAGATTCACAATGATCAGCAGGCAAACAAGGATCAGGCCGGGGACGACCGTGGCCAGAAAGCATTGCAGAACCGATTGGCGCGTGACCCAGGCATAGATGATCTGGATCGCGCTGGGCGGGATCAACAGGCCGAGCGGCGCGGAATTGGCGATGATCGCCGCCGAAATCCCGCGCGGATAGCCGGCCTCGCGCAGCCGCGGCGTCATGATGGAACCGATGCAGGTCAGCGTGGCCGAAGCCGACCCCGAAATCGATCCGAAAACAGCGCTTGCGACGACGGCCGCCGCGCTCAGGCCGCCGCGGATGCGACCAACGAACAGTTCGGCCAGCGCAACCAGCGGCGCGGCGATCTTGCCACGCTCCATCAGACCGCCGGCCATGATGAACAGCGGAATGGCCAGCAGGACCAAGGCGTTCATCCGCCAGTGCCCGGACGGCAACAGCGTTGTGACATCATGCCCGCCGGCCCAGGCGAGATAGATCATGGTCAGCCCGAAGGCCAGCGGGACCGACATGCCCAGGATCAGGCCGCCACAAAGGATGACGAGCGTGAAGACGAGGATCATGTCAGGCCCCCTGATGGGCGGCGGCACCACGTTTGAGCTTCACGTAAAGATGCAGCAGGCTGTAGGCCGCCATCAGGGCGAGCCCGACGCAGATGCCAAGCCGCGGCAACGCGTAGGGGATCTTCCAGGCCACCGTCGTTGGCCAGCCGGGGTATTTGGCAACGTCTTCGCCGACCATGACGAGTGCCCACCAGGTCAGGACGCAGAGGACAAACAGTTCGAGCGCGTTGGTGAGCACCGACAGCAACCAGCGCATGCTCGGGTTGGCGATGAAGGTCGACAGGAAATCGGCCTTGATATGCGTGTCGTCCCAACTGCCCTGCGCACCGCCGATGAAGTAGAGCCAGAAGGCGACCGCAAGCACCCATTCCTCATAGGCAAACAGATCGCCCCGAAAGCCGTAGCGTATGACGACGACAAGAAAGAACGCGACCGCCATGGTGAGGCTGGCCAGGACCAGCAGCGTTTTCTGGGCGAGCAGCACTGCGCGCAATGGCGCTCGGATGCTGTTCGGCACATGGTCCAGCATCATCCCCTCCCGGCGAAATAAGGGGTGTCGCGTCCAGGCGCACGACACCCCGAGCACACCCGATCGATGTTACCGGGTGTCCGCTTTCAGGGCGTCCATCAGTTCCTTGCCGAAGGCTTCTTCCAGCTTCGGCCAGGTGGTGGCACGGACATGGGCGGCAATCGCCGCCCGTTCTTCGTCGGACAGCTCGATCACGGTCACGCCGGCCTCCGACAGCCTGGTGGTGAATTCCGCATCCTTTGCCTCGGACTGGTCGAACGAGGCCAGCGCCGCTTTGGAAAAAGCCACTTCGACGACCTGTTTTTGGGCATCGTCCAGCGCGTCCCAGCTTTTCGCGCTCATATAGTAGGCGGTGTTTTCCACGAATGGGTTGTAGGGGATGTAGTATTCGATCGCATCCTTGAAGGAGGTGTAGTTGGCTTCGGGCGTTCCGCCGATCACCCCGTCCACGACGCCTTGTTGCAGCGCCGGGAAGACGTCGCCCCAGTCGATGGTGGTGGTGTTGAAGCCGATGTCGGAAGCGGTTTGCCTGGCCACATTGGCAGACCAGACACGGATGGTCATGCCCTTGTCGCCCACATCGGTGACGTTGTCCGGTTTCCTGGCCGCGCCGACGCCGATGAAGCCTTCGCCCACAATGCCCAGCAGGCGGACGTCCTGCTCGTCCAGAAGCGCTGAAAACGCGCGGTAGAAGTTCGAGCCGGGCGAGAACACCTTGCGCATCTGGTCATAGTTCTCGACCAGATAGGGAACGGTGTTGATTTCCAGCTTGGGATCGTTGATCGAATAGACAAATGTGTGCGCGATATCGATGGCGCCTTTTTGAACGTCCCCGAAGACCTGCTCACCCGATCCCAATTGATTGGCGGGAAAAAGCTGAACCTTCAGACCGACATCGGCGCCCTCAAGCTCCGCCTTGATGTCCTGGAGACGCTGCGTTGCGCTATGATCGGGCGCGTGCGAGCCGGCGATGCGAAGACGCGTGTCCGAAGCATTTGCCACCGGGGCAAGGGCGATGGTGCCGGCAAGAGCGGCACCGCACAAGGCCAGTGCCGCATCGCGGGTCGGTCCTGAAAGCCGTTTCGACATGAAAATCCTCCCAGTGCATGTCGGTCGATGAAATCATCGTAGGGCTGGGACCGTGTCATGTATTGAAGATTTAACGCATGGCATGGCATATTCAGCGCATTCGTCGCGATCAGTTTATGAAGCCGTCACCCCAAATGTCCGAAAGCGTATAGCCTTCGCGGAACGGGTCGTTTGGGTCGTACACCAACCGGTGCCGCCCATAGATCCAGGAGCGTCCCGACAAGCGCGGCAGGACCGCCTTGCGATCGCCTACCATCGTCGCGGCCGTGATTTCGGCGGTGAACACACTGTCGATGATCGAACGGCTTTCGATCCGCTCTCCGATGTCCAGCGCTCCGCGCGCATGCAGGACCGAAAGGCGCGCGGCGGTTCCGGTGCCGCACGGCGAGCGGTCCATCCGCCCCGGAAAGATCACGTTGCCATTGCGGATGTTGCGTCCATCGCCGTCGCAGAAAAGGATGTATTCGACCCGATCGAAGTCGGGCAATTCAGGGTGGCAAACCTCGATTTGCCGCTGTGCGGCTTTCCTGATGGGCGCGGCCAGATCGCCCACCAGCTTGCGGGCATTTCGGGGGGCGATCTCGACGCCCAGCGCCCTTGCGTCGACAAGGGCGAAATAGCAGCCGCCAAAGGCCACATCCACCGTCAGCGTGCCCAACCCCTCGATATGAAGCGGGTGGTCGAGATGTTCGACGAAGCTTGGAAAGAAATCGAGATAGACCCGTTCACATTTTCCGTTGCGACATTGGGCCCGGGCGGTGACCAATCCCGCGGCGGTGTCCAGGCGAACGGTCGTTTCCGGTTCGACCATGGGCAGGATCCCGGTTTCCAGAAGAACGGTCACC
>NZ_CFIFWG010000148.1:4274-7995 GCF_984466335.1 Roseitalea sp.
TTCGATCCGGACATGGCGTGCGGCCCGTCCGGCTGCATCGGAATGAAAGCGGCATCGGCGTCATCGCGTGTCGGCGGCAACAGAAGATTGACCGACACCTGCGCGGCTCCGCGCGGCTCAAGCAACGTAAAGCGCACCAGGCTGTCATCGACGTCGGCGATGTGGTTCATCTTGTCGAGCACGGTGTTGCCGGGAATGTCCGGCGCGCCATGCGTGATCACCTGTCCGACCTCTCCTTCGGCGTGCGCGCCCACAATGTCGAGCGTTCCGGGCCAAGGCATGTCCATTCTCCAATTGGTTTGACCCGATGGACTCTGGGGGATAGGGCGGGCTTGTCATAGGATGCCGAGTGCGAAAGATGGAACAAATGGTCGATGGCGCTGATTTACACGTTCTCCAGCCCGGCCCCGATCTCAGGGTGGCGTTTGTCTTGTCGCAGCAGTTCACGCTGCTGCCTTTTTCGGGTTTCATGGACACGCTGCGGCATGCGGCCGACGAGGGAGACCGCAGCCGCCAGATCTATTGCCAATGGGAGATCGTCGGCCCAACGCTGGAGCCTGTCCCGTCGAGCGGCGGCGCGGAGATCCGGCCCTGGAAACTGTTCCCCGACCCGGACGCCTATGATTGCATCGTGCTCGTCGGGGGATTGCTGCCGGTTTCCGCCAAGCACCCTGAGGAGACATTGGATTTTCTGCGCCGGGCCAGCGATCGGAAAAAGCTGATCGTTGGATTGTGTACGGGCAGCTTCACCTTGGCCGAGGCGGGATTGCTGGACGGGAAACGCTGCGCCGTACATTTCCGCCACGGTGAAGAATTTCGGCGCCGCCACCCTTCGGTGCGCACGACAACCCACGAGATATTCGTGATCGACGACAATATCATCACCTGCCCCGGGGGGACCGCGGCGATTGATGTTGCTGTCGAGATAATCTCCCGTTGCTGTGGACGCGCGCGTGCGACCAAGGGGCTGGCGGATATGATCGTGGACGAACACCGGGCGGCGTTTCACACGCCGCGCCTGCCCTTTGACGAGTTGGAGACATGCGGAGATTACCGTGTCGAGCGCGCGGTGAAGATCATGCGCCAGAACCTGTCCCAGACCGGCACCATTGCCGATATCGCATCGCGGATCGGTTTGAGCGTCAGCCAGTTGAACCGCGCGTTTCGCGCCCGGTCCCAGGCCTCTCCCGCCGCGATCTGGCGCGCGATCCGGTTGAAACACGGGCGGTGGCGCGTTCTCAATTCAAGTCGAACCATTACCGAAATCGCATTCGAATGCGGATTTTCGGACTGTTCTCATTTCATCCGCTGGTTCCGCAAGACCTACGGCGAAACGCCGCAGGAAGCGCGGGCTCGAAGGGCGCCGGCCGCCAATGCTTTCTATTTGCTTGATGCCGAGTTTTGATGGTGCAGTCTTTTCGGCGGCATGGAAGGAGGCCCTATGGGACAGGTTCTTCACGGGAGCGCCACATGGGCTGCCCTGGGGCGGGTGAAGCCCAACCCGGAGGAGGGAGGCGGTGCGTTGAGTGATACAAAATAGTCAAGAAAGCCTGAGGGCATTTTCCAAGCGCCACGGCATCTCCCGTCCGCCCGATGTCGATGGCGATAAGCCGGCCAAGAAGAAGTTCAAAAGGTACCCGACCAGCTACTTCCATGCTTGTCCTCGGACTTGATCCGGGGACGCCACCGTCAAGCGATTCCACTACGACGATCACGACCAATTGCGCCGGCACCTTCGGGACTTCATCGACGCCTATAATTTCGCCCGCCGGCTCAAGACACTAAAGGGCTTAACACCCTACGGGTTCATCTGCAGCGCTTGACAAGCGAGCCCGAACGATTCGGACTCAAGCCAGCCAATCAAATGCCGGGACTGAACAACTAGGAGTTTTTGCCGCTCGATCCGATGAAGTCGAAGGCGGCCAGCGCGACCGTCAGAGCGATCACGGCCACCAGCGCGGGGCTTGGCAGGGCCCATCCCAGAATGCCGAGAAAAGCGGCAAGAAACGCAAAGGCGATCAGGGCAAGTAAGCGGTCCATGGCTGTTCGCGTTTCCTTTTCGTTACCGTTCCGCCCAGTCGCATAGCCACTGTGCCGTACGCAGCAGCCTTGCATCGTTACCCTGTGCGCCCACAAGCTGAACACCCATCGGCAGCCCGCTCGCCGCTGTCATCAGCGGCACGGTTATCGCGGGCGTGCCGCAGAGCGTCCAAAGGCCATTAAAGATCGAACTGCCGGTCCAGTCCAGCCCATGGGGCGCAGGCCCGGTCGCCGCCGGGCAGACGATCGCATCGCAGCGGGAAAAAATCTCACCCAATCCCGCATTGAGCACCGGACGCCAATCGAGCGCGGCCAGGTAATCGCGCGCCATGACGCCATTGCCGGTCTCGATCGCCTCGCGGGTTGCGCCGCCCAGACGGTCCGCCCCGTCGCGCCAATAACGGTGAAAATGGCGAGCCATCTCGGCGAAATGGATCCGCTCCTGCTCCCGGCCCGCCTCGGCGAAGGGCGCGGGCAAGGTCACGGCAAACACCTGCTCGCCGAGCGCCGTTTCCAGTTCATCGAACGCATCGCGCAGATCGGCATCGGCCTCCTCCCAGCCCGGCGGACGGACGATGGCCAGGGTCGGCGTCACCGGCGGCTGCGACCGCGCCGTTTCAATCAGCCGCGGCGGCGGCGCCGGGCCGGTCGCCGGATCGTTCCGGTCATGGCCGAACAGGCATTCGGCCAGAAGCGCCGCCCCGGTGACATCGGCGGCGAACACGCCAATCGTATCGAGCGTCGGCGACTGCATGAGAACACCGGTGCGGGGGATGGCGCCAAAGCTCGGTTTGTAGCCGGTCACGCCGCAATAGGAGGCGGGCCTGATCACCGAGCCGACGGTTTGCGTTCCGATTGCCAGCGGCACCATCTGATCGGCGACGGCCGCCGCCGATCCCGAGGACGACCCGCCCGGCGTGTGCTCGGGGTTGTGCGGATTGCGGGTCGCTGGGGGATGGCGATAGGCCAGTTCGGCGGTTGCCGTCTTGCCCATGATCACCGCGCCGGCCTGTTTGAGCCGGTCGACGACGAATGCATCGCAGGCGGGCACCCGCCCCTCATCGAGCACGCAGCCGTTCCCGGTCGGCATGCGGCACGTGTCGATGATGTCCTTGATGGCGACGGGAAGACCGTGCAGCGCACCGATGGCCTTGCCCGAGGCGCGATGCGCATCCAGCCGGCGGGCCTGTTGGCGGACGAAGTCGGCATCGAAGAAGGCCCAGGCGCGCAGCGCCTCCTCGCGCTCCTCGATGCGCGCGATACATGCCTCGGCCAGTTCGATCGACCGCAGCGCGCCCGAGGCGAGCCGGTCGCGCAACTCCAGCGCGCCGAGCGCGACAAGCGAACCGGCCGCATTCCCCCGGTGGCGATCAGTTGCCATAGAACAGTTCCGGCAGATAGAAGACGATCTGCGGATAAAGGTACATCAGCACCATCGACAGCAGGACACACGCCAGGAACGGCATGACGCCGGCGAAAATCTGCGTCAGCCGCACTTGGGGCGGCGCGATCCCCTTGAGGTAATAGGCCGACATCGCCATGGGCGGCGTCAGGAAGCTGGTCTGAAGGTTCAATGCCACAAGAATGCCGAAGAACAGCGGGTCGATCTCGAAAATATGCAGCAATGGCAGGAAGATCGGCACGAAGATGATGATGATCTCGGACCATTCCAGCGGCCAGC
>NZ_CFIFWG010000149.1:0-7810 GCF_984466335.1 Roseitalea sp.
GGGGCGCCCGATGCGCGCGCCGATGCCGTCTTCCTGCCCGGCGGCTATCCGGAACTGCATGCGGGCACGATCGCCCACGCCGCGCGGTTCCGGGCCGGCATGCAAGCCGCGCGCGATCGCGGCGCGCTCATCTATGGCGAGTGCGGCGGCTATATGGCGCTCGGCGAGGGGCTGACCGATGCCGATGGCGGGCGCCATGCCATGCTCGGCTTCCTGCCGGTCGAGACCAGCTTTGCGCGCCGCGCGCGCCATCTGGGCTACCGGCGTCTCGAACCGCTGCCGGGCGCGCCCTGGACGATGCCCCTGACCGCGCACGAATTCCACTATGCGACCATCGTTCGCGAAGGGCCGGGCGAGGCCCCTTTTGCGGCGCGCGATGCGCTCGGCGCCGATCTGGGCCATTGCGGGCGGCGGGCAGGCAGGGTCGCCGGCTCCTGGTGCCACGTGATCGACAGGGCGGATCGATGACCGCTTTTCCACGCCATGGCGGCTCGCTCGACCGCGCGGTCGCCGAACATGGCGGCACGCACGCCGACTGGCTCGACCTGTCGACGGGGATCAACCCGCACCCCTGGCCGGTGCCGCCGATCCCCGCCGAGGTGTGGGAGCGGCTGCCCGAGCCGAGCCTCGAAGACTACTGCCTGGACGCGGCGCGCGCCTGCTACGGCGTGCCCGGGCGCGCCGCTATCGTCGCCGCGCCCGGCACCCAGGCGATCATCCAGCGGCTCGGCGACCTGATCGGGGCGAACCGGCGCATCGGCATCGTCTCGCCGACCTATGGCGAATATGACTGGTGCCTTTCGACGCCCGACCGGGTGGTCGGGACCGTGCGCGGCATGCCGCGCTACGAGGACGGCTATGACGGCGCCGTCTTCGGCAATCCGAACAATCCCGACGGCGCGCGCCGCGACGGCGCCGCGGACAGGCAGGCCGTCGAGGCGCTGCTGGCCCGCAACGGCACGGTGATCGTCGACGAGGCGTTCGCCGATGTGGCGCCCGATGCGTCCTATGTGCCCGAGGCGGGGCGCGAGGGGCTGATCGTGCTGCGCTCGTTCGGCAAGTTCTTCGGCCTGGCCGGCGTGCGGCTGGGCTTTGCCATCGGGCCGGAGGCGGACATGGCCCGGCTGCGCGGCCTGCTCGGCCCCTGGGCGGTGCCGGGGCCGGCGCTCTATCTGGGCGGGCGCGCGCTGCGCGACATCGCCTGGATCGCCGCCACGCGCACCCGGCTGGCGCGCGAGCGGCAGCGCCTGACCGCGCTGCTCCAGGGCCATGGCTGCGCGATCGTCGGCCATACGGACCTGTTCGTCCTGGCACGCCACGATCGCGCGCCGGCCATCGCCGCCGGGCTGGCCCGGCGGCACGTCTGGGTGCGCACCTTCGATGAGGACGCTTCATGGCTGCGCTTCGGTCTGCCGGGCGATGAGCCCGCGTTCGCGCGGCTCCACAAGGCGCTTGCGGCGGCCGCCTGATCGGCTCATCACAACGCCATGGCCGAAACGCTCGTGATCCTGTTTGCCGCCCTGATCGTCGACCGCCTCGTCGGCGATCCGGACCGGCTGTGGCGGCGCGCGCCGCACCCGGTGGTCCTGTTCGGCAGGGCCGTCGGCTGGGCGGACGCGCGCTTCAACCGCACCGATATGCCCGAGCCGGCGCGCGAGCGGTACGGTGTCGCCGCCATCGCCGCGCTGATGGCCGGTGCGATCGTGCCGGGGCTTTTCCTCGCCGCCCTGTTCGACGATCTGGGCGGTGTGGGAACCGTGGCCGAAGTGCTGATCGTCGCCATCCTTCTGGCGCAGAAATCGCTCGCCGACCATGTCGCGGCCGTGGCGCGGGGCCTGCGCGCGGGCGGGCTGGGTGGCGGTCGGGGCGCGGTGGCGATGATCGTCGGGCGCGATCCCGAAACGCTGGACGCGGCCGGCGTGAGCCGGGCCGCCATCGAATCGCTGGCCGAAAACACGTCCGACGGCGTGGTCGCGCCGGCTTTCTGGTATCTGCTGCTCGGCCTGCCGGGTCTTTTCGCCTACAAGATGCTCAACACCGCCGATTCGATGATCGGCCATCGCACCGAGCGCCACCGCGCCTTCGGCCGTGCTTCGGCAAGGATGGACGATCTGGCCAACTGGGTGCCGGCGCGGCTGACGGCGGCGCTGATCGTGCTGGCCGGCGGGTTTGCCGATGTCTCCGCGCGCCGGCGCGTTGTGGCGCGCGATGCGCGCCTGCACCGCTCGCCCAATGCCGGCTGGCCGGAAAGCGCGATGGCCGCGGTGACCGGGCTGGCCCTTGGCGGCCCGCGCGCCTACCGGGACGATGTGGCCGACGAGCCCTTCATGAACGATGACGGGCGCGAAAATGCCGGCCCGGACGATATCGATGCCGCGCTCGGCGTCTTCCGGCGCGCGATGACGGGGCTGACGGTGGTCGTCGGGGCGTTGGCGTTGATGTTCGGGTGATGCGCTGTCCGCGCCGTTCTACCCTCATCCTGAGCTTGCCGAAGGACGAGGGAGGACGGCGGGCTTGCCCGCCCGCCGTTCGATCGCCCGGTGCAGGTCGGGTGCCGCGGCGACGAGGCGCCGGGCCGTCTCGGTCCGCGGCGCGCCGAGCACGTCGGCCGTCGCGCCGCGTTCGACGATTCGGCCATGATCCATCACCATCACCTCGTGGGTGATCGCCCGAGCGACGGCCAGGTCGTGGGTGATGAACAGATAGGCCAGGCCCAGCTCGTCGTTGAGCCTTGCGAAGAGATCGAGGATCTGCGCCCGGATCGACACGTCCAGCGCCGAGACCGGCTCGTCGCAGACGACCAGCTTCGGGCGGGTGATGATGGCGCGGGCGATGGCCAGCCTTTGCCTTTGTCCGCCGGAGAATTCGTGCGGATAGCGGACCATCGCGTCCGCCGGCATGCCCACCTCCTCAAGCGCGCGCGCCACTCGCTCGCGCCGCTCGGGCCTGCCGACCGGTTTCTCTTCCAGATGCAGCGGTTCGGCGACCAGCCGTTCGACCGTCCGGCGCGGGTTGAACGAGCCATAGGGGTCCTGGAAGACCACTTGCATCTGGCGCCGCGCGGCGCGCAGGTCGCCATCTTCGAGCGTGGACGTCTCCATGCCGTCGAACGCGACGATGCCGGATGTGGGCTTGTCGAGCGCGAGCACGATGCGGGCGAGCGTCGACTTGCCGCAGCCTGACTGGCCGACCAGCCCCACCGAGCGTCCCGGCGGCACGGAAAAAGACACATCATCGACCGCGCGGAACGGCGCGCGGCGCGCAAACAGCCCGGCGCGCGGTCCGGGATAGTCCTTGACGAGGTTCCGGACATCCAGCAGCGCCCAGTGTTCGGGCTGTTTGGCGCGCGTTTCCCAGGTTGGGACATGGGTCGAGGCTTCGGCCAGTTGCCGCGTATAGGGATGGTCTTGCGCGCGCAGCACGTCGACCGCGTGGCCCGCTTCCTGCACTTCGCCATGGCGCAGGATGGTGATGTCGTCGGCCATGTCGGCGACGACGCCCAGATCGTGGCTGATCAGGATCAGGCCCATGCCGTCTTCGGCGACCAGTTCGCGCAGGAGGTCGAGAATCTGCGCCTGCAACACCACATCCAGCGCCGTCGTCGGCTCGTCGGCGATCAGGAGCCTGGGGCGCAGCGCGCAGGCGATCGCGATCACCACGCGCTGTCTCTGGCCGCCCGACAGTTCATGCGGATAGCGGTCGAGCGGGACGCGATTGGGCGGCAGGCCGACGCGTTCGAGCATGCGCGCCGCTCCCTTTTCCGCCTCGGGCCGGCCGGCGCCCTTGTGCCATCTGATCCCTTCGGCCACCTGCTCGCCGATGGTCTTGACCGGGTTGAGCGCGGTCATCGGCTCCTGGAACACCATGCCGATCTCGTCGCCGCGCAGCGCGCACATGCGCTCTTCGGTGGCGGTGAGCAGGTCCTCGCCGCAAAAGCGCAGCGCGCCGCGCGCCTCGGCCCCGTGTGGCAGAAGCCGCATGGCGGCCAGCGCGGTCATCGATTTGCCCGAGCCCGATTCGCCGACCAGCGCGTGCACCTTGCCGGCCTCGACCGCCATGTCCACGTGCTTGAGGATCGGCGCGCCGCCGATGGCGAGATCGAGGTTTTCGATGGTCAGGACCTGCGCGCTCATCGCTCCCGCCGCAGCTTGGGGTCGAGCACGTCGCGCAGCCCGTCGCCGAGCAGGTTCAGGCCCAGCACGGTCACAATGATGGCGATGCCCGGCGCGATCGCCATTTGCGGGGCGATGGCCATCATGGTCTGTGCCTCGGCCAGCATGCGGCCCCAGCTCGTCGCCGGCGGCTGGGCGCCCAGGCCCACGTAAGACAGGCCCGCCTCGGCCAGAATACCCAGCGAGAACTGGATCGTGCCCTGCACCAGCAGCAGGTTGGCGATGTTGGGCACTATGTGCTCGGCGGTGATGCGGGCCGAACCCTTTCCCGCCGCGCGGGCGGCGAGGACGAACTCGCGCGGCCACAGCGACAGCGCCGCCCCGCGCCCCACGCGGGCGAAGACCGGAATGTTGAAGATGCCGATGGCGATGACCGCATTGACCGCGCCGGGGCCGAAGATGGCGGTGATCATCACCGCCGACAGGAGCGCGGGGAAGGCGAAGACGATGTCCGACGTCCGCATGAACACCTCGTCGATCCAGCCGCGCCTGGCCGCCGCCCAGCAGCCCAGCGGCACGCCGACGACGACGCCGATGCCGACCGCGATCAGGGCGACGGCGATCGAGTTGCGGCTGCCCTGCATGATCATCGAGAAGATGTCGCGGCCGAAATGGTCGGTGCCGAACGGATGCGCCCAGCTCGGCCCCTGAAGCCGGTCGGGGATCGACAGGCTGGCGACGTCGTAGGGCGTCCAGGCCAGCGAGATGGCCGCCATTACGAGGATCGCCAGCGTGATCGCCGCACCCGCCTTAAAGGAGCGGTTGGTGCGGGCCTTTCCGAGGAAGAGCCGCCAGTCCTCATGTTCGGCGGCGACGAGATGATCGCTCATCGGCGCCTCAAACGTGGATCGGCCCAGCCATAGGCCAGATCGACCAGGAAGTTGACCGCGATGACCGTGCCGACCAGCAGGACGACCACGCCTTCGACGACGATCAGGTCGCGCTGGTTGATCGCTTGGAAGACGAGCTGGCCGAGGCCCGGCAGGAAGAAGACGTTCTCGATGATGATCGTGCCGGCCAGCAGGAAGGCAAATTGCAGGCCCATGATCGTCAGGACCGGGATCATCGCGTTGTGCAGCGCGTGGCGCCACAGGACGATGTTCGCCGGCAGACCCTTGGCGCGCGCGGTGCGGATATAGTCCTCGGCCAGCGTTTCGAGCAGCGCCGAGCGGGCGATGCGGGCGAGGATCGCCGCCTGCGGCAGGGCGAGGGCGATCGCCGGCAGGATCAGCGCGCGCAGGCCCGGCCATAGTCCCGCGTCCCAGCCTGGAAAGCCGCCCGCCGGCACCCATTGCAGCGTCACCGCGAAGACGTAGACCAACAGCAGCGCGAACCAGAAATTGGGGATCGCGATGCCAAGCTGGGCGCCGGCCATGGCCGCGGTGTCGGCGCGCGTGCCGCGCCGGGCGGCGGTGAAGATGCCGACCGGAATGGCGATCGCCGTGGACAGGGCAAGGGAGAGAAGAGCCAGCGGCAGAGAGACCACGACGCGCTCTGCGATCAGTTCGGTCACCGGCACCGCATAGGTGAAGCTTTGCCCGAAATCGCCGCGCGCCATGCCGGCGAGCCACGAAAAATAGCGCGCCAGAACGGGCCGGTCGAGACCCATCTGCTCGCGTAGCGCGGCAACCGCCTCCTCGGTGGCGTTCAGCCCCAGCATCAGCCGCGCCGGGTCGCCGGGCACGATCTCAAGGACGAAGAAGACGATGGCGCTTGCCACCAGCATGGTGACGAGGACGATCAGCAGGCGATGCGCGGCATAGGCGAGCATGGGCAAGGGTTAGCGCGGAAACGGGGGAGGGGGAAGGCGGAACGGTGTTTCCGCCGTGATCGCGGGGCGGCATCGCCGATCCGCGATCAGGATCCTCGACGATGGCGGGACGCGTATCGGACCGGGCCTTTCACCGTTTGCGACCGTGTCCAGCCAGCCGGAGAGCCGTCGGGCGCGCGCAGGTGCGCGGCGGTTCATGCCGCCACAGTCGGTCTTCTCCGCCACAGTCGGCCCTTTCTTCTCCATTTCTTTGTGCATTTTAAAGCATGTAAAAATCATCCTTTGCGCATATTTCTCTGTATTTATGCAATTTTATTTTTATTTTACTATTAACGATCAATTAACAATATGCACGCGGAGACTGAAAAACAGGCTATGTAGCCTCACATTACGTTCGCTGAATTAGCAAGATACGGGGCAGCACAATGACCATCATCAAGTCTTCCGAGCAAGGGGCGGTCGACGATCCCTCGGCCAGCGTTCAGCCTCCGGCCCGGCCGGCTTCGCCGGACGCCATATCCGCACCGCTGGCCAGGCTGGACCTGGATGACAGCGTCCCGATCGCCGCCGAACTCAACGATCTGGAGGGCACGCTCGTCAAGGCGCTCGACGCCGAACTGGAGACGATGGTCGACGATCCGCGCGCGGGCGGGGCCGGCGTCTCGCCGATCGCGGGCAAGAACGGGGCGAGCAAGAACGGGGCGGGCAAGGATGTCGACAATGCGACCAGCCACAGGGCGCTGGAACTGCAGCGCAAGAAGGCGGCCGCCAATGCGATGCGCCAGCAGTTGCAGGACGGTGCCGACCTGTTGTCCGACCTTCTGGGCAAGAACGAGGCGCTGATCTCCTACCTGTCCAAGAGCGAGCAGGAGCTTGCCCATCTCGAAGCGGTCGAGCGGCGGTCCAAGTCGACCCGCTCGCTGGCCGAGGATCTGCTGCGCGAGCACAAGTCGCTTGGCACGCGCTACAAGGAGCAGAACAAGCGGGTCGAGGTGCTCGAAGCGGTCAAGACGCGCAACAGGGCTTCGATCGAGAAGTCCAAGACCGAGATAGACCGGCTGCGGCAGCAGCTCGACGGCATGCGGCATGATTGCGAGACCAAGGACGTCGTCATTGCCGCGCTCGACGACAACAAGGCGCAACTGACCGAGCTCAGCCAGGGACTTCAGGACGACAACCGCAATCAGGCGGCCAAGCTCGACGCGCACATGGCGCGGATCGGTGAACTGGAGGGCCAGCTTTCGCAGCGGCAGATCGAGTTGACCTCCGAGACCCAGGCCAAGGAAGTGCTGCTCGCCGACAAGGAAAAGGCTCGGGGTGAGCTCGATGAACTGACGGTTCGCTTCCAGAGCGTCAGCGACGCCAATGCTGACCTGAAGGCGCAGCTCGACGAAAAGACGTTCGAGATGGAATCGCGCAGCAAGGCGCATGAGGAAGCGGTCTGCATCAAGGACGCCCGCATCAAGGAACTGGAGTTCGATCTGATCGCGCTCAAGAAGACGATGATGGCCGGCGATCGCGCGGCGATCGAGCCGCCGCAAGGTCCGGGCCTCCAAGAGGCGGCTTCGGAACTGCTGGCGAAGTCGGCCCGCGGCGTCGCGGCGAAGCCGAAGGCGCCCAAATCAAAGGCCGCCTGAGGCGGGGCTGCCGCCCCTGACGCCGGCAGATCGCGGAAAACGGCCGCCCCGAGGTCTTCGGGGCGGCGCTAGAGCGGCTTGCCAGATCACAAAATCCCGGCGCTCAGGCGATTCCAGCTCAAGACAAACCGCTCTCGTGTGGTGGATTTGAAGTTCGTTACAGTGTTCGCGGCATGCTCCTGAACGCACTTCAAATCCGTAAACCACACTGGAAGCAAAGACCTGCTCGT
>NZ_CFIFWG010000150.1:0-7790 GCF_984466335.1 Roseitalea sp.
GCGCCCTGAGCGTATGCTTGGCGTTCTCCTTCGACTGATACTCGTCGAACAGCGCAAAGGGCGTGCCGAGCGCAGGAGACGCCATAGGCGCCGCAGCGACGCTCGACGGCGGACGATTGGCGGCCATGCGGAAGCGGGCCCTGCGGAAGGAAGCGATGAAACCGGCGATCGCCAAGCAGCCAGTCAAAAAAGAGCGCCTCGTCGCAGATGTCGCTAAACATTCAATAGGGCTTTTTCCAGCGCAAGGCGTCAATCACAAAACCACAAGACCACCATGCCGCGACCGCCACCAAAGCCGCCTGATGGGCCGGCGCCTTGAATGCGCCGCGGACGATACCGACGTGACGGCAAGCGCCCCGGCGGCGCCCGGGATAAGGCAAAGGGAGGCAACCATGCCCGTTGACTGGTCCGAAACGGTCCTGAACTTCTGGTTCGGCGAACTCGACAAGGAACAATGGTTCAAGAAGGAGCCAGACGTGGACGCGGTCATCGTCGAACGGTTCGGCGAGACATACGAGGCGATCCGAGCCGTGCCCGATGCCGTTCCGGCGAAAACGCCCCGCGAGGCGCTCGCCGCCGTGATCGTGCTCGACCAGTTCCCGCGCAACATGTTCCGCGACAGCGCCCGCGCGTTCGAAAGCGACGACAGGGCGCTTGCCGTGGCCGACCGCGCGATCGCCGCCGGGTTCGACGCCACGCTGGGCGAGGATGGGCGCCATTTCCTCTATATGCCCTTCATGCACGCCGAGGACCTTGCCCACCAGGACCGTTGCGTCGCCCTGTTCGAGGCGTTCGGCAATGGCGAGGCGCTCAAGTTCGCCCGTTTGCACCGCGACATCATCATCAGGTTCGGGCGCTTCCCGCACCGCAACGCCGCGCTCGGGCGCAAGACGACCCGGGCCGAGCAACGCCACCTGGACGAACATGGCGGGTTCTGACCCTTGGCACCGGCAGCCAGAGAGCGCGATCGATTGACGTATACGTCAGAATTGCTTGCGACTTTCGGCTAAGTTCAGTATGACCTGAGGATGACGATGCCCCGCCGGGCGGGGCACGGCCGCCGCGGGCGGTCGACGATCACCATGTGGTCCGGCATCGCTGTGATGCGCGTCACATCAGCTTTGGGAGGAAACCATGGCAGAGTCTGCCACGACACGCGCATCCGGCGCCGGCCAGCCGTCGCAGGCCAACTCCAATGCCGGGATCGACCGGATCTGGCTGCAATCCTACCCCGAAGGCACGCCGGCCGAGATCGCCCCCCTCGCACACCGCTCGATCGCCGATCTGCTCGACCGGTCCTTCTCCGGCTTCGCCGAGCGGCGCGCCTTCTCCTGCATGGGCAAGACGATACGCTATGGCGAACTGGACGCGGCCTCGAACGCGTTCGGCGCCCATCTGCAGTCGCTGGGGCTGCAAAAGGGCGACCGCGTCGCGCTGATGATGCCCAACATCCTGCAATATCCGGTCGCCATGGCCGGCGTGCTGCGGGCCGGGCTGACGGTGGTCAACGTCAATCCGCTCTATACGCCGCGCGAGTTGGAGCACCAGCTGAAGGACAGCGGCGCCAGGGCGATCGTGATCCTGGAGAACTTCGCCAACACGCTGCAGCAGGTGATCGGGCGGACCGGGGTCGAGCACACCATCGTCACCGCGATGGGCGACATGATGGGCCTTAAGGGCCACATCGTGAACCTCGTCGTGCGCCGGGTGAAGAAGATGGTGCCGGCCTGGCACATTGACGGGCACCGCAAGTTCAAGGCCGTGCTCGCCGACGCCAGGGGCAAGGCGCCAAACCGGCCGGAACTGGGCCATGGCGACGTCGCCTTCCTGCAATATACCGGCGGCACGACGGGCGTCTCCAAGGGGGCCACGCTGACCCATGCCAACATCCTGGCCAATACCGAGCAGTGCTCGACATGGCTCGACGTCGGCTATCACGCCAAGGGCAAGCCCGAGGAAATCAACTATGTGTGCGCGCTGCCGCTCTACCACATCTTCGCGCTGACGGCGAACGGCTTCGTCGGCATCAAGGAGGGCGGACACAACATCCTCATCCCCAACCCGCGCGACATTGCTGCCTTCGTCAAGGAGCTGGGCAATCACGAGTTCCATTTCTTCCCCGGCCTGAACACGCTGTTCAACGCGCTGATGAACAATGAGGACTTCGCCAAGCTCGACTTCGGCCATCTGCGCATGACCTTCGGCGGCGGCATGGCCGTGCAGCGTCCGGTCGCCGAACGCTGGCACGCGATGACCGGCTGCGCGATCACCGAGGGCTACGGGCTTTCCGAGACCTCCCCGGTGGCCACCGGCAACCGGCTGGACGTGGCCGAGTTCACGGGCACGATCGGCCTGCCCATGCCCTCGACGGACATCTCCATTCGCGACGATGACGGCAAGACGCTCCCCTATGGCGAAGTCGGCGAGATCTGCATTCGCGGCCCCCAGGTGATGGCCGGCTATTGGAACCGGCCTGACGAGACCGCCGATGTGATGACCGAGGACGGCTTCTTCCGCTCCGGCGACATGGGCTTCATGGACGACAAGGGCTACACCAAGATCGTCGACCGCAAGAAGGACATGATCCTGGTGTCGGGCTTCAACGTCTATCCCAACGAGGTCGAGGAAGTGGCCGTCGGCTGCGAGGGCGTGGTCGAGGCGGCCGCCATCGGCGTGCCCGACGAGCATTCGGGCGAGGCGGTCAAGCTGTTCGTCGTGCGCGCCCATGACGCCGTGACCGAAAAGGCCGTCAAGGACCATTGCGCCCAGCATCTGACGAACTATAAGCGGCCCAAGCATATCGAGTTCCGCGACGAGCTGCCCAAGACCAATGTCGGCAAGATCCTGCGCCGCGAACTGCGCTAGAGCGGCTTGTCTTTGGATGGGAGCGGATTGATGGACAGGGTTTTCGCCGCGGCGCGGAAAACACCGCGGCGCGATCCGATGATCGCGCGAGGCTTTTGACGACGCCGCCGGCGGAAAAGACGTCCAAGCCGGAGGCCGGCAACCGACAACTGACAACCGATTGAGGTCGCGTAAGGGCCGCACATCGCCCGCGCTTGGTCTTTTGCGCTCTGGACGGCGTTGCGCGCGCCTTGCGGTGCCCGCCCCGCGTCGTCCCGCGCGCCTTGCCGGATCACAAAATCCCGGCGCTCAGACGATGCCGGCCAAAGACAAACCGCTCTGGTTGTCGCCGTCATAAGCAAGGTCGTCGCGCGAAAGGGTGCCGTCTTTGCGATCGGACCCGTCCCCTCTCGGCGGCGCTTCGCTCGCCTGCCGGGCAGTGGATGGCCGGGATAGACGGCTCGATCCCTTCCTCTTCGACGAGCCAACCCAGCATGGGCGCTGAACCGTAGACCGTGTCGGCCGCCAGTTTCTCTGGATACAGGCCAAAGCGATCTCTGGTTCGCAGGATCATATCCTTGGTGATCTCGACCTCGGCCTGCCGGATCGAAGTGGTCGCATCCACGTCAAAGATCATGCGCAGACTGGTGATTTTCAGAAACAGTGCGAAGCAGTAACGCAGCGCCTGGGGCGAACTGGCACCTGAGCGGCCCGGTTTGATCGTTGGTGCATGACCGGCCTTGGGTCCATATGGGCGATGGGTCCAGGTATCGGTGAACGGCATGTGAAATTTTGGTATTTTAAAATTTCGAACACTATGCTAGATGGCCGGCCGAGCGTGGACTGCTCTTTTGCAAGGGAGGACTACATGAAGAAGCTACTCGCTATCGCGGCCGCAGCGGCGGTTTTTGGCGGTGATGCCGTCGCACAGGATTACCCGTCCAAAACCATCGAGGTGATCACTCACGCCGGGAACGGCGGCGGCACGGATGTTACCACTCGGATGATGATGATCCGGGCGCGCCGCGAGCTCGGAGAAGATATGGTCGTGGTCAACAAGCGCGGCGGGGGCGGAGCCGCGGCGATGGACTACTACCTGACCCAGGACGCCGACGGTCACAGCATCCTGACTTTCACCATCGGCCACTCGGCCACCGTCGCGCTTGGCAAGACCGGGATGACGCTGGGTGATGTGCGCCCCATTGCGCGCGGCACCGACGATCCGCAGATCCTGATGACACGCTGCGGTGTTTATGAGTCCGCCCAAGCCTTTGTGGACGCACAAAGGGAAGATCCGCTGACCTATGGCACCACTCACCTGGGTGGCATCGATGACGTGTCGGCCTTTATGTTCGCCCGTCGGGGCGAATTGGCGACGCCCAAGATCGTACCCTTCGAGGGCGGCGGCGAACTTGCCACGCAGCTTGTCGCCGGTGCTGTTGACGTCGCGGTCCTGAACCTTGCCGAAGCGGGCTCTCAGATCGAGGCGGGGGACATCTGCCCCATCGTCGTTCTGGCGCCGGAGCGCATGGGCGGGCTGCCGGATGTGTCAACGGCCACCGAACTTGGCATCGATGCCAATTTCTCGACGGTGCGCGGCTTCGTTGTGCATGCCGACACGCCGGACGACGTGGCGGCACGGATCGAAGAGGCGCTGCTGAACGCGATGAACCACACCGTGTACCAGGGCTTCCTGACATCGGTCGGTCTGGATTCCGCCTCGGTCGCGGGCTCCGATGTCTGGGGCAGTCAGCTGACGTCGATGCAAGCCGATATGGATGCCGCGCTGCGCGAGCTGGGCTTCATCGAGTAAGCGCTCCCGAAATGCCGGTTCGCCTCCTTTCGCACGGCGGACCGGTGCCGCCCAGTTCACGGGGTTTATCCGATGACGCGTTATGCGGTTCCATGCGGCACGATCGTGTTTTGCCTTGTGGCCTATTGGCTGAGCACGCAGTTCGACCGCGTCCCGCCAATTCTCCTGCGGGGCATGCAGCCGGAAGACTTTCCCCAGATGCTGCTGCTGCTGATCATGGCGCTGTCGGTCCTCGTGATGATTTTTGATACGCCCGCCGATCACGGCCCGATCGCGTTCAACGTTTGGACCAGTCTTGGATTGTTCGTGGTCTTCGCGCTCGTCTCACGGGTTGATCTTTTTCTGGCCCTGGGCGTATTCGCCGGCGCGCTCGCCTGGACATGGGGTGAACGCAGGATCTGGGGTATCGGGTTGGTGTCGCTTCTCAGCCCGGCGCTGATCTTCATGCTTTTCGATCAGGTGTTCAGAATCCGCTTCCCGCGCGGGGTGCTGACCAACCTCTGGTACGGGTAACGAGGATGGAGCCGCTCTTCGCAGGGCTTTACGCGTTGATGGAGCCGCAACTGCTCGTGTTGCTCTTTGCGGCCACGCTCGGCGGGGTCATCATTGGGGCGCTGCCGGGATTGAACGCGACCACGGGTGCCGCGCTCCTGTTGCCCTTCACCATAACGATGGACCCGATTCCGGCCATCGCGATCCTGACCACGATCTACTGCGCGGCGACCTTTGCAGGGGCGATCACGGCTATCCTGATCAACACGCCGGGCACATCCGCCAGCGCAACAACCTGTTTGGACGGTTTTCCGCTGGCGCAACGTGGCGAAGCGGGTCGAGCGCTTGGCATGGCGACCGTATCTTCGACGATTGGCGGGATCATCTCGGTGGTCTGTCTGATGCTGGCCGCGCCACTCATGGCGCGCATGGCCTATAACTTCGCGCCGCCCGAGTATTTCGCGCTGACGGTCTTCGGCATCTCGATGCTGGCCACGATCGGCGACGGCACACCCTTGAAGAACATCATCGCCGGTGCGCTCGGTATCCTGCTTGCCACCGTTGGCAAGGACCTGCTGACCACGGTTGAACGCTTCACCTTTGGCTTCAACGAACTGTCCGAAGGGATCGGCTTCGTGCCGGTCATGATCGGGATTTTCGGCATTTCGGAGCTTCTGGTGCAGGCCGAGCGGCTCCAGGCCGAGCGCAAGCTCATACAGATGAGGGCCATCAAGCTTCCCTCGCGCGAGGATTATCGCAAGGTCTGGAAAACGATTCTGCGCAGCTCCGGAATCGGCACGTTCATCGGCATTCTGCCGGCGGAGGGTGCAACGGTCGCCTCGATGATCGGGTATAACGAAGCGCGACGCTGGTCGAAAACGCCGGAGGAGTTCGGCAAGGGATCGGTCGAGGGCATCGCCGGGTCCGAGGCGGCCAACAACTCGGCCACGGGCGGTGCAATGGTGCCGACCCTGGCGCTCGGCATACCCGGCAGCCCGACGGCGGCGGTGATCCTTGCGGGCCTGATGGTGCACGGCTTGCAGCCGGGTCCGACGATGTTCACCGAACAGGCCGAATTCGCCTATGCGATCTTCTGGGCCATGCTGCTGGTGAATGTGACCTTTATCTTCGTGGGCCTTTTCGGGGCAAAGCTTTTCGCGCGCGTCACCTTCGTTCCGGTGCAGATCCTTTGGCCCATCGTCTTTACCTTCTCGATCGTGGGGGCCTATGCGCTGGATCAGTCGATGCTCGATGTCTACATCGCGCTCGCCGCCGGTGTGATTGGCTATTTCATGCGCCGCTTCGGCTATTCGGTGGTGCCGCTTGCCATCGGATTGATCCTCGGCGGCATGCTGGAAAAGCGCCTGGGGCAGTCGCTGATCATGCTCGACGATCAATGGTGGCTGATGCTGACCCGCCCGCTGTCGCTGCTGTTTTTCACGCTCACCATCCTCGCCCTGTTCGGGCCGTATGTCTGGCGCTTGTTCAAACAACGCGACCCCCTGGCGCCCACCGGAGAGTAAGTCATGACCAAGATCAAATCTGTCCGCACACGGGTCTGGAACTGGACCGGCCCGACTGTGCCGCCCCAGGGGAACTTCTGCACGAATGCCTCCGATGCGTTATGGATGAAGGGCGATGCGATGGCATCGTTCCGCTTCCACCAGTGGCTGACCTGCGAGGTCGAGACCGAGGACGGCACGATCGGCATCGGCAACGCGGCGCTCGCGCCCTCGGTCGTCAAGCAGGCGATTGACGATTGGTATGCGCCGCTGGTGATCGGCGAAGACCCGTTCGATTATGCCTATCTGTGGGAAAAGATGTACCGCCGGACCCATGCTTGGGGCCGCAAGGGCGTCGGCATGACCGCGATCTCGGCCATCGACATCGCGATCTGGGACCTGATGGGCAAGCTTGTGGGCAAGCCGGTCTTCAAGCTTCTGGGCGGGCGCACAAAGGAGAAGATCCCGGTCTACTATTCCAAGCTTTACGCAGACGGCATCGAGGCCATGCAACGCGAGGCCGAAGATGCCGCCAGCCACGGCTATCAGGCCTTCAAGTCGCGGTTCGGGTTCGGGCCCAAGGACGGCATGGCGGGCATGCGCGAAAACCTCAAGCGCGTGGAGGCTCTGCGCGAGGTGCTGGGCTATGACGTGGATCTCATGCTCGAATGCTACATGGGCTGGAACCTCGACTACGCCAAGCGGATGCTGCCCAAGCTGGCGAAGTTCGAGCCCCGCTGGCTGGAAGAGCCGGTGATAGCGGATGATGTGGCAGGCTATGCCGAACTCAATGCAATGGGGATCGTGCCGATCTCGGGCGGAGAGCACGAATTCAGCGTGATCGGCTGCGCGGAACTGATCAACCGCAAGGCTGTCAGCGTGCTGCAATACGACACCAACCGGGTGGGCGGCATCACCGCGGCGCAGAAGATCAACGCGATCGCCGAGGCCGCGCAGATCCCGGTCGTTCCCCATGCGGGGCAAATGCATAACTACCACCTGACCATGGCCAGCACGAATTGCCCGATCAGCGAGTATTTCCCGGTCTTCGATGTCGAGGTCGGCAACGAACTGTTCTACTACATCTTCGAGGGCGACGCCGAGGCCGTGGACGGGTATCTGCAACTCGATGACGACAT
>NZ_CFIFWG010000151.1:0-7774 GCF_984466335.1 Roseitalea sp.
TCTGTCGTGCCGGCGCTCCCGTGTAAAACCTGCCCCATAGGCCTTGCCATCCATGATGGATCACTCAATAACGCGATTCCACCACTCCACGGGACTGAACAGCTAGTAAGTGACGGCCTTGTAGTACTGGCCCTCGATCACCCGCTCGTCGGACCCAAGTCCGTTCAGCACGCGGAAGAAGCCCGCCCGGTCGGTGCTGCCGCGCATGCCGCGCGATAGGCTTGCGACCGTGTCGCCGTCGCCCGCACGCACGATGCGGATGCGCAACGGCTTCAACTCGGCCTTCTCGCGCGCCGACAGAAGGCGCAGTCCGGTGCGGCTGCTGCGCGCCAGTGCGGCCATGGTGGACGAGCCCGCCGGCGCCGCCACGAGGATGCGATAGACCCGCCCGCCGGCGCGAACGACGCTCACATCGAACGCCCAGCGACCGACGGTCGCCTGCCCAACGGCCGCATCGAGGCCGTTGACCGTCGTCGCGCGCACGCTCGACCGGTCGAGCCCCTCGACCCAGCCGCTGAGCAGATAGTCCGTCAGCGGCTCGCCGCGCGGCACGTCCACCCCGTCGAAACGGATGCCGGCGCCGTCGCTCACCCGTGCCGCGAGCACCGCCTCGGGCCGGTTCTCGATGTTGAAACCCTCCGGGAAATCGAAGGCGATGCCGAGATCGGGATGCGCGTAGGTGCGGCCGCGCACATAGCCCTCCTCGGGGCTGTCGCCGAACAGCATGCCGTCGATCCCGGCCAGATAGGGGCGCCTGCCACGGTCGCCGACGCCCCGGTCGCCGAACGTGCGGGCATGGCCCAGCGCCAGCGCCACGCGCTGCGGCGTCGAGGGGTGGGTGGACAGGAAGTCGAGGCTGTTCTCCTGGGCGTTCGAGCCGCTTCGGAATGCGTTGAAGGCGCTCATCGCCTTCTGGAAATCGGCGGCCGCGTAGGGATCGAAGCCCGCCTCGCCCATCGCCGCGATGCCGATCGCGTCGGCTTCAAGCTCCTGATTGCGCGAGAACTGCGCCAGCGCGACCTGGCCGCGGGCGAGCGCCCTTTGCCCGGCTGCCTTGTCGGACAGGACGTCGGAGACGACGCGGCCCGCCAGCTCCGCCTCGGCCTCGCGCTGCTGCCGCAGCACGCCGTGATTGGCCGTCACATGGGCCATCTCGTGGGCGATCACCGCCGCAAGCTCGGCCGAATCGTTGGCCACGGCCAAAAGACCGCGCGAGACATAAAGATAGCCCCCCGGCAGGGCGAAGGCGTTGATCACCGGAGAATCGAGGATCGAAATCTGATAGACTTGGCCCGGATTGTCGGAGACCGTTACCAGCCGGCCGACAATGCCGGCGACCATGCGCTCAAGCCGCGCGTCGGAATATTCGCCGCCATAGGAGGCCAGAATGCGCGGATGCTGCGCCGCCCCGATGCGCGCCAGCCGGCCGGTCCGCACGTTTTCGGCGATCACCGGCCGCGCCGAGGGCGCAAGGTCGGCGTCAAGGCCCATATTGATCAGCGAGGTGCAGCCGGTCAGCCCGAGCGCCACGCCGGCGATCAGAACGGCAAGGCCGAAGCGGCCCGTCGCTCGCTGCCAGGTGCGATATGGTCGGTACATCGCGCGCCGCCTCTCATGCGGCACGCCCATGCCGCATCCCATCCGGGCAAACAGCCCATTGCGTGGTTAAGGCCCGGTTAAACGGGCCGGGAAGCGCTCCCTGTGGCCGCCAATTCTGGCGAAAGCGCGTCCGATGGCCGCCGCCTGTCCCCCAGATAGGCCGCCAGCGCGCCATTTGCATGTCCGTTCGGCGATTGGGTGGCCGGGCCGACCGATCCCCTTGGCGAGATGACAGAACGCTCTGAAAGCGCGATAAGCGGAGCCATGATCGACGCATCCGACCGTTTCGCGATCCTGCTGGACGGCGAACTCGCCCCCACGCCCCGACTCGCCCGGCAGATCGCCGGCGCGCGCGCGATCGCCGCCGATGGCGGCATGCGCCATGCCGCAGCGCTCGACCTGGAGCCCGAACTTTGGGTCGGCGACTTCGATTCGGCGCCCCCCGGCCTGATCGCCCGGCACCGTGATGTCGCGCGGCAGGATCATCCGGTCCGCAAATCCGTCTCGGACGGGGAACTGGCGCTCATGCGGGCGCTGGAACGGGGGGCGAGGTCGCTTGTCCTGTGCGGGGCCCTGGGCGGCGGGCGCACCGATCATGCGCTGTTTCACATCATGCTGGCGGTTCGGCTCGCCGCGCAGAAGGGCGTCGGGATGCTGCTGACGAGCGGCCGCGAGGAGGCCATGCCGCTCCTGCCCGGCGCACCGCTCGAACCGGACTTGCCGGCCGGCACGCCGTTCTCGATCATTCCGTTCTCGCATCTGTCGGCACTGAGCATCGAAAACGCCGACTGGCCGCTCGACCGTATCGAGGTTGCCATGGGCAGTTCGCACACCCTGTCGAACCGCGCCGGCGATGGCCTCGCGATCGCCCTGGGGCAAGGCACCGCCGCGCTGGTCGCAACCTTCGATGTGTGATACCGGACACATTGCGAGCTTAATTGCGCGCTCTATTTGGCGCAGACGCAACAGGAGACCGAGCCTATGAAACCCGCATTGACGATCGCCGCCGTCGCCGCCGCCGGCATGCTGGCTTCCGCCTGCACCACCACCGAGCAGCGCGCTGCGGCGGGCGCGGCCATCGGCGGCGGTGTCGCCGCGGTGACCGGAGCGAGCGCGGGCGGCATCGCCGCCGCCACGGTCGTCGGCGCCGGCGCCGGCGTGCTTCTGGACACGCTCGATGACGGCCGCACATGCCGTTACCGTGATGTGGACGGCACGACCTATATCGCGCGCTGCCCGTAAGGCCGGCCACGCCAGCCAGGGATCGGCCCGCCGCACCGGCGGGCTTTTCGCTGCGCGCCGTGCGATGGTGCTCGGTGCGGCTTGATTTTGCCGCGCCCGGGCCGCACATGCGCATCGATCCAGACCGACGGACGATGCGATGGCCATGCCGGCGCCGCTTCTGCGGCTCGAAGACATTTCGCTGAGCTTCGGCGGCAAGCCGCTGCTCGCCGCCATCTTCGCCTCGGTTCACCAGGGTGACCGGATCGCGCTGGTCGGCCGCAACGGGTCGGGCAAGTCGACGCTTTTGAAGATCGCCGCCGGCCTGGTCGAGCCATCGTCGGGAGAGGTGATCACCGAGCGCGGCGCGACGATCCGCTACCTGCCGCAATCGCCCGATCTTGAAGGTTCGGGGACACTCGGCGCCTATGCCCGCGCCGGGCTCGGCCCGCTCGACGATCCCCATCGCGCCGACCGGCTGCTGCATGCGCTGGGGCTCGATCCCGAGCGCCCCCCGGCCAATCTTTCCGGAGGGGAAGCCCGCCGCGCCGCGCTGGCCCGAACGCTGGCGCCGGCGCCCGACCTGGTCCTGCTCGACGAACCGACCAACCATCTCGACCTGCCGGCCATCGAATGGCTGGAGGGCGAGATCGCGCGCATGGCCTCGGCGCTGATCGTCATCTCGCACGACCGGCGTTTCCTTGAAAACACGACCACCGGCACGCTGTGGCTCGATCGCGGCAAGTTGCGCGCGAACCGCAAGGGGTTCGGCGATTTCGAGGCATGGCGCGACACGGTGCTCGAAGAGGAAGAACGCGACTTGCACAAGCTCAAGCGCGCGATCGTGCGCGAGGAGCACTGGCTGACCTATGGCGTGACCGCGCGGCGCAAGCGCAACCAAAAGCGGCTCGCCGGCCTGCACGATCTGCGCCGCCGTTTCCGCGACCATGAGCACGCCTTGGGCGCGGCGAAGCTCGAAGCGAGCGATACGTCCGCGTCCGGCAAGCTGGTCATCGAGGCCGACAGCATCGCCAAGGCGCTCGGCGGCAGGGCGCTGGTGCGCGATTTCTCGCTGCGCGTCCATCGCGGCGACCGGATCGGTTTCATCGGGCCGAACGGGGCGGGCAAGACGACGCTGATCGGGCTGCTGACCGGCGCACTCGATCCCGATGCGGGCACCGTGCGCCGCGGCGCCAACATCGCGCCGGCCATGCTCGACCAGCGCCGCGCCGCGCTCGACCCCGATGAAACGCTCGAACATTTTCTCACCGACGGACGCGGGCAGAGCCTGGTCGTCAACGGCCGGCAGAAGCATGTCGCCTCCTACATGAAGGACTTCCTGTTCAAGCCCGAGCAGGCGCGCACGCCGGTGCGCGACCTGTCGGGCGGCGAAAAGGGGCGGCTGGTGCTCGCCCGGCTGCTGGCCCGGCCCGCCAACCTTCTCGTGCTGGACGAGCCGACCAACGATCTGGACATGGAAACGCTGGAGCTTTTGCAGGAACTGATCGCCGGTTTCGACGGCACCGTGCTGCTGGTCAGCCACGACCGCGATTTTCTGGACCGCACCGTCAACGCGGTGATCGCGCCCGACGACGACCGGCCCGGCCACTGGCTTGTCCATGCCGGCGGCTATTCGGACATGGTCGCCCGGCGCAAGGCGGCGGCGGCACCCAAGGGCGCGGGCGAAAAACGCGCCAGTGCGCCGAAGGACGGTTCGCAAGGGCAGGACGGCCCGGCCCGACCCGCGCGCAAGCTCTCCTACAAGCAGAAATACGCGCTTGAAACGCTGCCGGGCGAGATGGACGCGCTGGCCGCCGAGATCGCAGCGCTCGAAGAACGGATGGCCGATCCGGGCTTGTTTGCCCGCGATGCGGCCGCCTTCGACCGCGCGGCGAAAGCGCTCGAAGACAAGCGCGCCGCGCACGCCGCCAAGGAGGACACGTGGCTGGAACTGGAGCTTTTGCGCGAGGCCGTCGAAGGCAGCTGAGCGGCCCGACCGGGATGAAGGGGCGGAGCGGAAAAGCCGCTCCGCTCTATCCGCTCAGCCGAAGAACTGGGCGCCGTTGGCCGAGATCGTCGAGCCGTTGATGAAGCCGGCATCGTCTGAGACCAGGAAGGCGACGCAGCGGGCGATTTCACCGGGCTCGCCGAGCCGTCCGGCCGGGATCTGCGCGATGATCGATTCGCGCACCTTTTCGGGCACGGCCATCACCATCTCGGTCGCGATATAGCCCGGGCAGACCGCGTTGACCGTGATGTTGCTGCGCGCTCCTTCCTGGGCGAGGCTGCGCACGATGCCGATGTCGCCGGCCTTGGTCGCCGCATAGTTGGCCTGGGCGAACTGGCCCTTCTGGCCGTTGACCGAACTGATCACGACGACGCGGCCGAACCTGCGCGCGCGCATGCCGGGCCAGACAGGGTGGATGGTGTTGAAGACGCCGGTCAGGTTGGTGTCGATCACATCCTTCCACTGGTCGGGCGTCATCTTGTGGAACGGGGCGTCGCGCGTGATGCCGGCATTGGCGACGACAATCTCGATCGGGCCCAGATCGGCCTCCACCTTGTCGATGCCCGCCTTGGATTCATCATAGTCGGCGACGTTCCACCTGTAGGTCGCAATGCCGGTCGCATCGGTGAAGGCCCTGGCCTTTTCGTCATTGCCGGCATAGGTCGCCGCGACTTTATGGCCGGCCCCCTTCAGGGCCTTTGAGATCGCCTCGCCGATCCCGCGCGTTCCCCCCGTGACAAGCGCTACTTTGCTCATAACCGTCTCCCTCCCTGATATTTGTTGTTCGTCGGTCGTTGTTCGTCGGTCGAAATGGTCACGACCGACGACCTGCGAACCACGACCGCCTCCTCAATCCCGCTCCACGCACATCGCAACGCCCATGCCGCCGCCGATGCACAGCGTGGCAAGGCCCTTCTTGGCGTCGCGCCGGGCCATCTCGAACAGGAGCGTGTTGAGCACGCGCGCGCCCGATGCGCCGACCGGATGGCCGATCGCGATCGCCCCGCCATTGACGTTGACGATATCGGGGTTCCAGCCCATGTCCTTGTTGACCGCGCAGGCCTGGGCGGCGAACGCCTCGTTGGCCTCGACCAGATCGAGATCGTCGACCTTCCAGCCCGCCTTTTCGAGCGCCTTGCGCGAGGCGGGGATCGGGCCGGTGCCCATGATCTGGGGATCAACGCCGGCGGTTGCCCAGGAAGCGATGCGGGCCATCGGCGCAACGCCGCGCCTTGCCGCTTCGGCGGCGGTCATCAGCACCGCGGCCGCGCCGCCATCATTGATGCCCGAGGCGTTGGCGGCGGTCACCGTGCCGTCCTTGTCGAAGGCCGGCCGCAGCTTGCCCACGCCGTCCATCGTCACGCCTTGCTTGATGTATTCGTCCTCCTCGACGACGATGTCGCCCTTGCGGTGCTCGACCGTATGGGCGACGATCTCGTCCTTGAACCTGCCGGCCTTTTGCGCCGCTTCCGCCTTGTTCTGGCTGGCGACCGCGAATTCGTCCTGCTGTTCGCGGGTCAGTTGCCATTGCCGCGCCACATTCTCGGCGGTGTTGCCCATGTGGTAGCCGTGGAACGCATCGAGCAGCGCATCGCGCAGCATCGTGTCCACCAGCTTGACGTCGCCCATCTTGGTGCCGCCGCGCAGGTGCTGGCAGTGCGGGGCCATGGACATGGATTCGTGCCCGCCCGCAACGATGATGTCCGCATCGCCATTGGCGATCTGCTGCATGCCGAGCGCGACGGCGCGCAGGCCCGAACCGCATAGCTGGTTGATGCCCCAGGCGGTTGTCTCCTGCGGGCAGCCGGCCGCCATTGCGGCCTGGCGCGCCGGGTTCTGGCCCTCGCCGGCGGCCAGGATCTGGCCCATGATCACCTCGTCGACCTCGGCCGGATCGACGCCGGCGCGCTCCAGCGCCCCCCTGATGGCGGTCGCGCCCAGCCGGTGGGCGGGCACGGTGGCGAAAGACCCGTTGAACGCGCCAACGGGCGTGCGCGCGGCGCTGGCGATGACGATCGGTTCCATTGTCTGAACTCCCTGGACAAGTCGCGTTGGACATGGGTGGCAAACTGCCGGACACGCGGCAAATGTGCCACAGCTTATCGCCGTTTCATATTGGTTCAAAGGGCTATGCCGTCTCGCCGCCGCCGCTTTGGTGCAATGCAAGAAACGCTTTGAATTTGATCGGGCGACCGACTATTGTCCGCTGCACCGGAAAGGGTCGTCAGGGGCGCTGACGGGAACGGACGGACCTGAAGGGAGGTGTCCATGGCCAAGAACGATGGCGCGACGATCATCAAGAAGTACGCCAATCGCCGCCTCTACAATACGGGAACCAGCACCTATGTGACGCTCGACGACCTGGCCACCATGGTCAAGGAAGACGAGGACTTCATCGTTCAGGACGCCAAGTCCGGCCAGGACATCACCCATTCTGTCCTCACCCAGATCATCTTCGAGCAGGAGGCCAAGTCCGGCCAGACCATGCTGCCCGTTTCGGTGCTGCGCCAGCTCATCTCCTTTTACGGCGACCAGATGCAGATGGTCGTGCCCAGCTATCTGGAACACTCCATGGCCGCCTTCTCCAGGGAGCAGGAGCGCATCCGCGAGCAGATGACGTCGATGATCGGCAAGTCGCCCATGGACGTCATGGCGGCCAGCCAGCAGATGTTCGGCGAGCAGACGCAGCGCAACATGGCCCTGTTCCAGGAGGCCATGAAGATGTTCAACCCGTTTGCCGTCATGTCCGAAATGCAGGCCAATGCCGAAGCGCCCGGCGACGGCGACGGCGCCGGCGCTGGCCGCGAAGGAGGCGATGACCTTCAGGCGATGCGCGATCAGATCGCCGAAATGCAGCGCAAGCTGGATCGGCTGGGCTGACGCGCCCGGTCGCTAGAGCGCGTCCGGCGAAGGTGGAATCACCGGAGCCGATAAGACAAGCGACAA
>NZ_CFIFWG010000152.1:0-7745 GCF_984466335.1 Roseitalea sp.
CTTTCACGACTAGGCGCGCATTGTCGCCCCATGCAATGGCGCGACGAGGGCATGATCATCGGCACGCGCAGGCACGGTGAAACGAGCCTGATCGTCGAACTGATGACGCGCGGCCACGGCCGGCATATGGGGCTGGTGCGCGGCGGCCGCTCGCGCAAGCTCCAGCCGGTGCTTCAGCCCGGCAACCGCATCGAGGCCACCTGGCGCGCGCGGCTCGACGAGCATATGGGCACCTATGCGATCGAGCCGGTCGACCTGCGGGCGGCGGCGCTGATGGGGAGCGCGTGCGCGCTCGCCGGCATTCAGCTTCTGGGCAGCCATTTGCGGCTGCTGCCCGAGCGCGACCCGCATGGCGCGCTCTACCGGGCGGCCTGCATTCTCGCCGATCACCTGACCGAGCCGGCGCTGGCCGGCCCGCTCATGGTGCGGTTCGAACTCAGCCTGCTCGACGAGCTGGGCTTCGGCCTCAACCTGTCGCAATGCGCCGGCTCGGGCGTCGCGCACGATCTGGCCTATGTCTCGCCGAAAAGCGGCCAGGCGGTGAACCGGCAGACCGGCGCGCCCTGGGCCGACAGGCTCCTGCCGCTGCCGTCCTTCCTGACCGCGCGGGAAGGTCGCGACTGCCGGCCCGAGGATCTGGACGGCGCGTTCCGCATGACCGGATACTTCCTTGAGCGGGACATCTGGTCGGCGCGCGGCCTGGCCCCGCCCGAAAGCCGCGACGGCTTCCTGCGCGCCGCGCTCAAGGCGATGCGCCGGGCCGCCTGATCACGCCGTCGGCGCGGCCAGCGGCCGGTCCACGCCGCGTTCCTTGATCGGCAAGTGCACCAGAGCGGCGAAAAGGCCGATCGCGACACCCAGCCACCAGACCGGATCGTAGGAGCCGAGCCGGTCGTAGAGGGCGCCGCCCATCCACACGCCCAGGAACGAGCCGACCTGGTGCGACAGGAACACGATCCCGCCCAGCATGCCCAGATGTTTCGTGCCGAACATGATGGCGACGAGCGCGTTGGTCGGCGGCACCGTCGACAGCCACAAAAGCCCCATGACGATCGAGAAGATGACGACGGACATGCCTGTCTGTGGCAGCAGCAGGAACGCCGTCACCACGACCGAACGGGCGATATAGATCAGCGCGAGGAAGATCGGCTTGGGGTATTTCTGCCCGATGATGCCCGCCGCCAGCGAACCGATGATGTTGAAGAAGCCGATCGCCGCGATCCCGATCACCGCATAGCGGGCATCGATCCCGATATCGGCGATATAGGCCGGAAAGTGCGCCGTGATGAAGGCGATCTGGAACCCGCAGACGAAAAAGCCCGCCATCAGGAGCAGGTAGGACGAATGGCCGAACGCCTCCTTCAGCGCCGCGCCGATCGACTGGTCGATTTCGGCCCTACCGGTGCGGCCGGACGCCGAATTGCCCCGCAAAGGGATCGCCAGCACCGGGATCAGCAGCATCAGGGCCGACATGATCAGCAGCGAATCCTGCCAGCCGAACGCGCCGATCAGCGCCTGGCTGAACGGGGCGAAGACGAACATGCCGGCCGAACCCGCCGCGGTTCCCAGGCCGAAGGCGAACGAGCGCTGCTCGGCGCTCACGTTGCGGGCGAAGGCTGCGAGCACGATGCCGAAAGAGCCGGCCGCGATGCCAAGGCCCGCCAGCACGCCCCCGCCCATGTGCAGGAACCACAGCGATTCGGGCGTTGCCATCATGAGCAGGCCGGCCGCATACATCAGGCCCGAAAGCGCCAGCACCCGCCATGTGCCGAACCGGTCGGCGACGGCGCCGAAAAAGGGCTGGCCGAGCCCCCACATCAGGTTCTGGATGGCCATGGCGAGCCCGAAATCGGTGCGCGTCCAGCCGGTGTCGGCGAGCATCGGGATCTGGAAGAAGCCCATCGCCGAACGCGGGCCGAAGGTGAGCGCTGCGACCAGACAGCCCGCCGCGATGATAAGCCAGGGATAATCGGCCTTCTTGGCCTCGTTCTCGATCATGATGGCCTCCGGGGGCAAATGATAAGGCCGGCCTCGGGTCCGGCCAAACCAAATTTTCTGCGCCGTCGATGAAGCTTTTTTGACTTGGCGGGGGCTTTCGGGGGCCAACCCCTTGCCATAGCGTGCGGCCATGCCGACCGCTTCCCCGCCGCCTCGATCAGCGTCCCGCCGCGCCCGGCGTCTGCCGGACGCCGACATGCGCCGGCCTTTCCCCGCCGATCGGGCGCGCGGCCGTCGCGCCGTCGCCCTTGGCGCCATGGTCCTCGCGAGCGCCCTCATCGCGGCGACGACGCTGATCGCCAAGATGCTCGGGCTGGGAACCGGCGGCGCGCCGTTGCATCCGTTGCAGATCAGCGCGGGGCGGTTCGCCTTCGCCCTGATCGCCCTGTCGCTTCTGGCGCTGTGGCTGCGGCCGTCCCTGGCGGGTGCCCGGTGGTCGCTGCATGCGGGCCGGTCCCTGTGCGGCTGGCTCGGCGTGACGCTGATGTTCGCGGCGGCCGCGCGCATCCCGCTGGCCGACGCCACGGCGATCAGCTTTCTCAGCCCGCTCGTCACGATGGCGCTGGCGATCGTCTTTCTGGGGGAACGAATCGGCCGCTGGCGCTGGCTGGCGGCGGCGGTTTCGGTCTGCGGCGCGCTCGTTCTGCTCAGGCCCGGCACCGAGGCGTTTCAGCTCGCCGCTCTTCTGGCGCTCGGCGCCGCGTTCCTGCTGGGCGCCGAGGCGATCTTCATCAAGCGGCTGAGCGATACCGAGCCGCCGCTGCGCATCCTGATCGTCAACAATCTGATCGGCACGGTGCTGGCCGGCGCGGCGGCGGCATGGGTCTGGATCGGCCCCGCGCCGGCGCAATGGCTCCTGCTCGCCATGCTCGGCGTGGCGATGGTGAGCGCGCAGGCGCTGTTCATCCAGGCGCTGCGCAGGGCCGATGCGAGCTTTGCCGTGCCGCTGTTCTACCTCACGCTGGTCTTTGCGGCCCTTTATGATTTTGCCCTGTTCGGCCAGGGGCTGGCCACCGCCAGCATGGTCGGCGCCGCTTTGGTCGTCGCCGGCGCGATCATCATATCGGTGCGCGGCGGGCGGTGAGGGGCTCAGATCGTCCCCAGGCCGACCCGTTCGTGCACCTGTTCGACGCTTTCGACACGCTCGGAGTAGCGGTCGGTCAGATAGGCCGACCGGTCCCGCGTCAGAAGCGTGAACTTCATCAGTTCCTCCATCACGTCGACGATGCGGTTGTAGAAGGAGGACGGCTTCATGCGCCCGTCCTCGCCGAATTCCCGCCAGGCCTTGGCGACCGATGACTGGTTGGGAATGGTGATCATGCGCATCCATCGTCCCAGGACGCGCATCTGGTTGACCGCGTTGAAGCTCTGGCTGCCGCCGCAGACCTGCATGAGCGCCAGCGTGCGCCCCTGCGTCGGCCGGATGCCGCCGATCGGCGACAGCGGCAGCCAGTCGATCTGGGTCTTCATGACGCCGCTCATGGCGCCGTGCCGCTCGGGCGAGCACCACACATGCGCCTCCGACCACAGCGACAGCGCGCGCAGTTCGGCGACCTTGGGATGGTCGGCCGGCGCGCTGTCTGGCAGGGGCAGGCCGGCGGGATCGAAAACGCGCACCTCGGCGCCCAGCCGTTCCAGGATGCGGGCGGCCTCATGGGTCGCAAGGCGCGAATAGGACCGTTCGCGCAGCGAGCCGTAGAGCATGAGCACGCGCGGCCGGTGCAGCGAGGGCGCGGCGTTGTGGATCGCATGCAGGTCGATCCCGCCGAGCCGGTCGGCGGCTAGGTTGGGCATGGACGGGTCATCGCGCCAGGGCGCGCCGGAATCCTCGGTCATGGGCGGCGGCCTCAATTCTGGCCGATATCGTCGAGCCGCTTTTGCAGCGACAGCCGGTCGAGCCCGGCCATCGGCAGGCTGGCGAAGATCGAGATGCGGCTTTCGAGCATGCGGTGCGCGTCGTCGAAGGCAAGGCGCCGCTCGGCCTCGTTGCCCTGGGCGGCCGCCGGATCGGGCACGCCCCAATGGGCGCTCATCGGCTGGCCCGGCCAGACGGGGCAGGCTTCCCCCGCGGCCGAATCGCACACGGTGAAGACGAAATCCATCTGGGGCGCACCGGGTTCGGCGAACGCGTCCCAGCTCTTCGAGCGCGCGAAATCGGTCTTGTAGTTCAGCGCCTTGAGAAGATCGAGCGTGTGGGGATGCACCGCGCCCCTGGGCTGCGAGCCGGCCGAAAAGCCCCTGAACCGACCCCGGCCGACCCGGTTCATGATGGCTTCCGCGATGATCGACCGGGCCGAATTGCCGGTGCACAGGAACAGAACGTTATAGGTCTTGTCGGTCAAGGCGTTTCCTCAGCAGGCACATGCGATTTCATCGAGGACCGGCTGGCACAGCGCCGGATTGCCGCCGCAGCAGTCCTCCATCAGGAACGCGAGCAGCCCGCGCATCCCGTCGAACTGGGCGAAATAGGTGATCGACCGCCCCTCGCGTGCGGACCGGATCAGCCCCGCGCGCGTCAGAACGGCCAGATTGGCGCTCATCGTGTTCTGCCGCACGCCCAGATGCGCGCCGATCTCGCCCGCCGCCATGCCCGCCGGGCCCTGCCGGACCAGCAGGCGAAACACGTCGAGCCGGGTTTCATGCGCCAGGGCGGCAAGCGCTTCGATGCTCTGGGCCTTGTTCATATATCAATAATTCATGATATTTGGATGCATGTCAACAAGGTTCCGCTGGCGCGATTGCGCTCGGCATCCCATATGGCCTACAGACGTCGGCACGGGCGTTGGCGGGTTGCGCCCCAATCGGGAGACCAGGAGCGATGGCCTTGGCCACCATGCAGACCTCTGACAGCCGCGCCGGAGGCAGCGCCGCGGACCGGTTTGGCATCATCGATCGACCGCCGCTCGAATGGAACGCCGAGGTCGAGCGCCAGACGGCGCATTTGTACGAGCGCGTGCGCCACCACATTCCCCTGTTCGAATGGCCGGTCTATGCGCCCTATGTGGCGGCGATCAACCGGCTGAAGAAGGAGCGCAACGCGGCGATCCTCGCCCACAACTACCAGACGCCGGAGATTTTCCACTGCGTCGCCGACATTGTCGGCGATTCGCTCCAGCTTGCCAGGGAGGCGGCCAGGGTCGATGCCGGGATCATCGTCCAGTGCGGCGTGCACTTCATGGCCGAGACGTCCAAGCTGCTGAGCCCGGACAAGACCGTTCTGATCCCGGACATGAGGGCCGGCTGCTCCCTGTCCGAGAGCATCACCGGCGCCGATGTGCGCCTTTTGCGCGAGCGCTATCCGGGCGTGCCGGTGGTCACCTATGTGAACACCTCCGCCGAGGTGAAGGCCGAGACCGACATCTGCTGCACCTCGTCCAACGCGTTGCAGGTGGTCGAGAGCTTCGGCGTCGACACGGTGCTGTGCATACCCGATGAATATCTCGCCCTGAACGTCGCCAGCCAGACGGACGTGAAAATCCTGACCTGGAAGGGCCATTGCGAGGTGCATGAACGGTTCACGGCCGAAGAGCTGCGCGCCTACAGGCAGGCCGATCCCGAAATCGAGATCATCGCCCACCCCGAATGCCCGACCGACGTGGTCGCCATGGCCGACTATACCGGCTCGACCGCCGGCATGATCGACTATGTGCGCGACCGGCGTCCGCCCAAGGTGCTGCTGGTCACCGAATGCTCGATGGCCTCCAACGTCGAGGCGGAGGTGCCCGAAGTCCAGTTCGTCAAGCCTTGCAACCTGTGCCCGCACATGAAGCGGATCACGCTGCCCAAGATCCTCGACGCCCTGTGCGAGATGAAGCAGGAGGTCACGGTCGATCCGGCGATCGCGGCCCGTGCCCGGCTGGCCGTGGAGCGCATGGTGAATTTGCGGCGGTAGCCGAAAGACGGCCCGTGCCGAAAGATGGCCCGTGGCGCCCGGCACAAGGGCTCAATCTCATGACGGAACGCTCTGGAGCCTTTCTCGTGATCTCCGATTCACGTGCAATGCTCTCAATCTTTGGTTGAGAACATGTTCTTGTCCGAAAACCGCACACACTTTCGCTGAAAACGCGCCAGGCCCGAAGCCTGATCCCTCGCAGGACACGAGCAGGTCTTTGATTCCAGTGTGGTTTACGGATTTGAAGTGCGTTCAGGAGCGTGCCGCGAACACTGTAACGAACTGCAAATCCACCACACTAGGCGCCTTGGGGGTCTCCATAGCGGAAGGCGATGCTGAATGGGGTATGGCGCCGCTGATCGGCCTTGCCGCTGTCATGATTCGATGGCTCATCGCCGTCCCCGCCCGCGCGCCCGATCACGGCGCGGCTCGTGCGCCCGGCATCGTCAAGAAACCGCCCTATATTGGCCGACAGGCGGTCGCCCGGTCGAATCCCGGTATAGCGCTTGAGCTTGGTCTCCGCCTCTCGGCCAATCTGATCCAAAAACAAGGCGTGGTGATAAAGCAGTCCGAAAGCGCTGATCTTGCGTGTTCTCGTCATGGCCGCGAACGCCTCCGTGTCGAGATCGGCGGCGATGGTTTGGACGAGATCGAAATAGACGATGAAGGTCCGCACCAGGCGCATCGTATCGACCGGCAGCCAGTGCAGGAACTCCTCCATCCGCGCCTCGTCGAGGCTGTCCGTGCTTGGCGTTGAAAGCCGCAGGTCGGCTTTGGCGCGCCGGATCATCCGAACGGTGGCGATGATGTCGTCTTCCTTGAATGTTTGTGCCAAATCGGTGCGCCATATGACGATATCGTTGTGCAACCGCACCAGTGCGGCCTTGAACCGCCGATGTTTGTCCAATAATGCCAGGCCGCCGCGCCATATCGCCCGCAGGACAAATCCGATCAGCGCCGCAGCGCCGGTGATCGCTACGGCGGCTATCGAGGCTTCCAGCGTGCCTGGCGTCGAGGACCTTTGCCACAACGTGGTTTCGCCCTGCGACGGGAACAGCATATCGATGATGAATACAATCACTTCCATTGCCCTGCTCGCAATTCTGTATGTTTCGCGATGGTTCTGAACAAAAGACCATAACACGATAGGGTGGAATTGCTTTGATGTCGTCAGTGCTCATCGTCGGCGGCGGTCTCGCCGGCCTGTTCTGCGCGCTCAAGCTTGCGCCTTTGCCGGTCACCATCGTGGCGGCCGCCCCGATCGGCCGCGGCGCATCGTCGGCCTGGGCGCAGGCCGGTATCGCCGCCGCCCTTGCGCCGGGCGATGCCGTCGACAGCCATGTCGCCGATACGATCGAAGCCGGTGCCGGCCTCGTCGACGAGGCCGTCGTCGCGGCCATGGCCGGCGCGGCGGCGGACCTGATCCACGATCTTCTCGCGTTCGGCGTGCCGTTCGACCGCGATCTTCAAGGCAAGCTGGCCCTTTCCCGCGAGGCCGCCCACAGCCATGCGCGCATCGTGCGCGTCAGGGGCGACATGGCGGGCCGCGCGATCATGGCCGCCCTGGTCGACGCGGTCGACAGGGCCGCGCACATCCGCGTGCTGGAAGGCTGCCTCGCCGAGGAACTGATCGTCGACGATGGCCGCATCGCGGGCGTGCTTGCGCGCGGCCGTGCCGGCGCGCTGGAGCGGATCGAGGCCGCGGCGGTGATCATGGCCACCGGCGGCATGCTGGATGCGATCGACAATGAGCACTTCCCTGCCTGAGGTCTGACCTTGCCGAACGGCTGCGGCGTTGAGCCGGGGGCGGTGCAGGTCGGTTCCGCAAGACGGGCTTGGATGGTCCCGTGGATAC
>NZ_CFIFWG010000153.1:0-7691 GCF_984466335.1 Roseitalea sp.
ATCGATGTTGGCGAAGGTGCCGACCGCGCCGGAGATGGCGCAGGTGGCGATGTCGGCGCGCGCCGCTCCCAGCCGTGCCTTGCATCGTTCGAATTCGGCGTAAGCCTGGGCGAGCTTGAGCCCGAAGGTGGTCGGTTCGGCATGGATGGCATGGCTGCGGCCGATGGTGATCGTGTCCTTGTGCTCGAAGGCGCGGCGCCTGAGCGCTTCAAGCAGCGCGTCCAGATCGGCCAGAAGGATGTCGGCGGCGCGGCTGAGCTGCACCGCAAGGCAGGTGTCGAGCACGTCCGACGACGTCATGCCCTGATGGACGAAACGCGCCTCGGGCCCGACGATCTCGGCCAGATGGGTCAGGAAGGCGATGACGTCGTGCTTCGTCTCGCGCTCGATGGCCTCGATGCGCGCCACATCGAAGGTCGCAGACCCCGCCTTCTCCCAGATCGCCTGCGCCGCCCGCTCCGGGATCACACCGGCCCTTGCGAGCGCGTCGCACGCATGGGCCTCGATCTCGAACCAGATGCGGAACCTGGTCTCGGGCGACCAGAGGGCGACCATGTCGGGGCGCGAATAGCGGGGGATCATGTTGGACGACCTGCGGCGGGGCTCAAATGAAGGGCCTGCCTAACAGGGCGCGGCCCAACACTCAATCGGCTAGGGCCACTTACTCTTCCTGTGTCCGGCTGTCCGCCGCCGCCGCCGCCCGTATGGCCGCAATGTTGGCGCGGTAGCTGTCGACCGTCCCGCCCCTGAAGACGGCCGAGCCGGCGACGAAGACGTTGGCGCCGGCCTTCGCGCAGGGCCCGGCGGTATCGGCGCTGACGCCGCCGTCGACTTCCAGCTCGACGGGCCGGTCGCCGATCAGCGCCCTGATCGCCTCGATCTTCGGCAGAACGGCCTCGATGAATCTTTGCCCGCCAAAGCCGGGGTTGACGCCCATGACGAGGACGAGATCGGCCAGGCCGATCACATGCTCGATGGCGGCGACCGGCGTTGCCGGGTTCAGCGTGACCCCCGCCTTCTTTCCCAGCGCGCGGACGGCTTGCAGGGAGCGGTGCAGATGCGGTCCCGCCTCGGCGTGGACGGTGATCACATCGCAGCCCGCCCTGGCGAAAGCCTCAAGATAGGGATCGGCGGGCGAGATCATCAGATGGCAGTCGAACGGGACGTCGGTGTGCTTTCTCAGCGCGGCGATGATGTCGGGCCCGTAGGAGATGTTGGGCACGAAATGGCCGTCCATCACATCGAGATGGATCCAGTCCGCGCCGGCCTCGACGACGTCGCAAACCTCCTGGCCGAGCCTTGCGAAGTCCGCGGCGAGGATGGATGGGGCGATCTTGATGTCACGCATGGCGCTTCCGGCGTTGCTCGTCTCCGGCGTGACGCGGGCGCAGGTCCCTGTCAACGGCGGGACGACCAGGGCGGCATGATATCCCCCGGCTCTTGGTGGGCCGCATAGACGCCGCGCGCCACGGCCCGCGCCATGGTGGCCGCGGCGGCGGCGCAAAGGTCCACGAAAGTGTCCAGGCCGGGGTCGGTTTGCGCGTGCCCGGTCGCCAGCGCGAACACGCAGTCGCCGTCAAAGGGCGTGTGGGCGGGCCAGATGGCGCGGGCGAGCCCGTCATGGGCGGCGATCGCCAGCCGCTTGCACTGCGCCTTGGTCAGCGACGCATCGGTGGCGACGACGCCGACCGTCGTGTTCACGGGCGCGCCGTCCGAAACCAGGTCGCGGAACTTGATGCGCAGGTCCGTCGCGTCCGCCGGCATGGGATGGGCCTGCCCCAGATCGCCGAACTCGCCGTCCCGCTCGAAGGGGGCGGCCCAGAAATGGGCCGTGTCGCCGACCGTGACCGTGCCCAGGCAGTTGACGGCGACCAGGGCGCCGACGGTCAGGCCCGGCCGGTCGAGCACCGCCGAGGCCGAGCCCAGCCCGCCCTTCAGATCGGCCGTCAGCGCGCCGGCGCCCGCGCCGTGGCTGCCGATCGCAAACCGGGACGCTGCCGTCTGCGCGGCCAGATTGCCGAGCGCGCGGTAGGGAGACGTGTCGCCCCATTGCTTGTCGCCGCCATTGATCAGGTCGAACAGGATCGCCGCGGGCACGATCGGCACGCGATGCGGGCCGACCGGAAAGCCCCGCCCCCGTTCGGCCAGCCAGTCCTGCACGCCGGCGGCGGCGTCGAGGCCAAACGCCGAGCCGCCCGACAGCACGACCGCATCGACGCCCTCGACGGTGTTGTGCGGCTCCAGAAGGTCGGTCTCGCGCGTGCCGGGCGCGCCGCCGAGCACCTTGACGCCCGCCGTCGCCGGCGCCTCGCAGACGATCGCGGTGACGCCGGTCTTGATGCGCGCATGGGTCGCCTGGCCGACCGTCAGGCCGGCGACATCGGTGATCAGGTTGTGGGGACCTGGCATCATGGCCTATCCGTCTCCGTCTTCCGGCAGCGGTTGGGGGCGTCCGTCCCGGACGGTGTGGATGCGCACGAACGCAATGTCCGGCTCTCCGTCCGCGCCGAAGCGGATGGGGCCGAGATCGGTGGCGAACGTCAACAGCCGCAAGGCTTCGGCGGCTGCCAGATCCGAGGCGAGCGCCTGCCGGGCGACCTGCGCGGCAGCGCGCGCCAGATCCAGGCCGAACGGCACGGCGGCGATGATCGTGCCGTCGGGCAGGCGGCCATCTTCGGCCGGGGCGATGAAGGTGCCGCCGCCGGCCATCGTCAGATCGTAGCCGATGCGCGCGGCGTCCGCGCCGATGACGGCGGCGTCGCGGGCATCGCCGCCGATGATCACATGGCTGGCGCCGGCGCGCTGAAGGCGTCGCACGAGCGGGGTCTGGTTTTCCAGCAGCGGCCGGTAGGTGTCGACGAAGACCGGCTCCAGCGCCTCGTCGGCGAGCAGAAGGCGGACGGTTTCCGACAGTTGGCGGCCATGCAGCGTGCCGTCGTCGATCACCGCGAAGCCGACGTCGCGCCAGCCGGCGGCGGCATGGACGGCGAGCGCCTTCACTTCGGCGTCCGCGCGCGGCGCGACCCGGAACACCGGCCAGGGGCCGTCATGATCGCGCGGCGGCGTGGTGATGTCCGGCGCGCGCACGCCGACGGCCAGCACCGGGATCGCCGCCTCGGAGAGCAGCGGCGCTGCGGCATCGAACGCATCGATGCAGGGCAGGCCGAGCGCGATCCGGTCGCCGGCCACGATCACGTCATGGGCGGCGGCGGCGGCCCCTTCGGGCGCGCAGCCATCGTCGATCACCGGCACGTCGGCGCCCAGAACGGCCCGCGCGCTGCGGCGCATGTCCCGCCCCAGCGCTTCGAACGGGCCCGACAGCGGCACGACCAGCGCCGCGCCCTCTGCGGCCTCGCCCGGCGATGCGGCGGGCGCAAGGGCAAGGGCGGTCAACGCCGCAAGGATCGGTGCGCGCGGGGCCATGGTGCCGTGATGCACCGCCGCCCCGCAAAGGGCAAGTGCGGCCCTGCCGTCCCAGGTGCTTTTCGCCGCCCAGACTGTGTCCTATGCTGATGCGGCGTCTGGCGGGTGACGGTCCGGGCGGGCGGCGGCACGCGCCCGGTCACGGTCCATTACACGGCAATGTCAGAAGGTCGCGACCGGACGGTTCGTGTAAGGGTACTTATATGGACTGGACATTCGAACTGGAAAACGGAGGCCATGAGAAAGCGGCCATGGGTGAACGGCAAGCGGTGAGCGATGGCGAACTGGGAACGCGCGAGGACGGCGTGCGCGAACCGGCAAGCTTTGGACAGTTTCTTCGGCGCGCGCGGTCGATCGGCTTTTCGGACGCCGAACTCGATCGCCTGCGCGCGACCTATGGTCATGAGGCCCTGGAGATCGCCGATGAACATCGGAGCGGCCGCAAGGGCGACTGAGCTTCCGGCCAAGACCCTGCGCTACTATGAGGAGATCGGCCTTGTCCGGCCGGCGCGGGCCGGCAACGGCTATCGCGACTATGCGGACGCCGACATTCACCGGCTGCGGTTCGTCCAGCGGGCCAGGGGCCTGGGGTTCTCGATCGAGGAATGCCGGCTGCTGCTGTCGCTCTATGACGACGAGGGGCGGGCGAGCGCCGACGTCAAGGCGCTCGCGCTCGACAGGATCGGCGAGATCGAGCGCAAGATAGACGAACTGCGGTCGCTGCGCGCGACGCTGGCGCGCCTGGCCGAGCATTGCCACGGCGACGCGCGTCCCGACTGTCCGATCATCGACGATCTGGCGCGGAAGGACTGATGCAGGTGCGCCGAGGGAGCCTTTGTCGGGTGAATGTCCGTGTCCGCGACGGCCGCGGCGATATCTGCGTGCAAGGCGCCGCCGCTCCGGGCGCCATGCCGCTTTTGCAGGGTCTGTGAGAATGTTGGCTCCACGGTGGCAGGCTCTGGCCATGACCGGGCTCGCGGTCGTGCTGACCCTGTCCACATGGTTTTCCGCCACCGCCGTCGCGCCGGAAATCGCGCGGGATCTGCTCCTGAGCCCCGGCCAGACGGCGTGGCTCACCAATGCGGTTCAGGGCGGTTTCGTCGTCGGCGCGCTGATCGCCAGTTTCTTTGCCCTTGCCGATGTCTGGCCGATGAGGTGGCTGCTGGCGGTCGGCGCGATCAGTGCCGGCCTTTCCAACGGGGCGATCCTGCTCGATGTCGGCCAGGGCGGCGCGGCGCTTTCGAGATTCGCAACCGGCCTGTCGCTGGCCCTGGTCTATCCCACCGCCATGAAATATATCGGAACCTGGTTCATATCCGGGCGCGGCCTTGCGATGGGGGCGGTGGTCGGCGCGCTGACGTTCGGCTCGGCATTGCCGCATCTTGTCAGGGCCACGGGCCTTGGGCTGGATTGGCGCTTCGTCATTGCCGCGACATCGCTGGCCTGTCTGGTCGCGGCCGCGCTCTTCGTGAGCCTCAGGGAAGGCCCCCACCAGTTCCGGTCCGCCGGATTCAGGCTGGGGCATCTGCGGCGCGTCGTTCGCAACAGGGCGGTGATGCTCGCCAATTTCGGCTATTTCGGCCATATGTGGGAGCTTTACGCGCTCTGGGGCTGGTTTCTCGCCTATGCCGGCGCCGCCCGCGCCGCCGGCCTTGGGATCGCAAATGCATCGCTGCTCACCTTCGCGGCGATTGCCATCGGTGCCCTTGGCTGCATTTTCGGCGGATGGCTGGCCGATCGCCTCGGGCGCTGCCTGACCTCGGCTCTGGCGATGGCCGTCTCCGGCAGTTGCGCTGTCCTGATCGGATTTGTCTATGGCGGTCCGACGTCGCTTTTCGTGATCGTCGCCCTGATCTGGGGCTTTTCGGCCGTGGCCGACAGCGCCCAGTTCTCGGCGGCCGTCACCGAGGTCGCAGACCCGGCGCTGGTGGGTGCGAGCCTGGCGTTTCAGATGGGCGTGGGCTTTGCCATCACCATCGTTGCGGTCTGGCTTCTGCCGCAGATTGCCGAATTCGCCGGTGGGTGGCGGTGGGCGTTCAGCGTGCTCGCCATCGGTCCGTTCCTGGGCATTTGGTCGATGCTTGCCTTGCGCGGGCATCCCGATGCCACCAGGATCGCCAATGGAAAAAGATAACCCGTTTTGGTCAAACGCGCCGATCGTCGGGCGCTCTTTCCGGCGCCCTGCCGCGACGGGCCCGTCAGAACGAGCCAACCTAAGCCACAGGTCCTAGAGCCTTTCAGGTTTTGACTGAAGCATAGCCTGCGTTTTCGATGTAATTTGCGCATTCGCTTGGTGTGATTGTTCCGATCAGTTTTCCCAAATGCCGCCACACCTGTTCGATGGTTCGCTTTTGGGCCAGCCGCATGCAATGTTTGAGTTTGGAGAATGCCTTTTCGATTGATGGTGTGGATGGCTCCTGTCCCCGGCGTCGCGATGCGCCATGATGGGATGTCATTGTCCCAACTGGAGGAGCCATCCATGTTCGAAGTTAGCACAGTCGGCGTCGATCTCGCCAAGAATGTCATCCAGATCCACGGCGTCGATGCCGACGGGAAGATCGTGGTGCGTCGCCAGCTCCGGAGAAGTCAGTTTCTCGCATTCTTCGAGAACCGCCCGGCTTGCCTGATCGGCATTGAGGCCTGTTCCGGAGCCCATCACTGGGGACGACAGCTGCAAGAGATGGGTCACGAGGTGTGCCTGATGCCACCGTCCTACGTGAAGCCCTATGTCAAGCGGAACAAGACCGATGCGGCGGATGCCGCGGCGATCTGCGAGGCGGTGACGCGACCATCGATGCGCTTCGTTCCCGTGAAGAGCGAAGCGGACTCAGCAGCACTCGTGCTGCACCGAGCGCGGGACTTCCTTGTCGGGCAGGTTACGCAGGTGGGCAATGCGATCCGGGCTCATATGGCCGAGTTCGGGCTCGTGACGGCGAAGGGATCGAAGCGTGTTGGAGCCTGGCTGAGGATTTGGATGCTTTGCCCGAAGCCGCCCGCCTGCCGCTTGAGGCGCTGTTCGATCAGCTTGCCGAGACGCAAGCGCGGATCGACCGGCTGACCGACGAGATCAAGGAGGTTCACCGTGAGAATGAGGTGAGCCGGCGGCTGGCATCGATCCCGGGCGTCGGCGTACTGACGGCAACCGCGATCGCTGCAACGACGCCGGATGTCAGCAACTTCTCCTCTGCGCGGGACTATGCCGCCTGGCTTGGCCTGACGCCGAAGCAGCACTCGACCGGCGGCAAGCCACGAAGCGGCGGCATCTCGAAGATGGGCAACCGCTACATTCGGAGATTGCTGTACCTGGGTGCCATGGCGCAGATCATGGTGCGCCGAAGGCTCCGACGTCCCGGAACGGACTGGCTGTCGCGCAAGCTGGCGACCAAGCAGACCAGGGTCGTCGCCATCGCGCTGGCTAATCGCATGGCGCGAACGATCTATGCGCTCCTGCGTGACGGAACGAGCTACAGACCGCGGGTCGAGGCGATGCCCGGCTGAGAACGGTTCGAAGGAATGGTAAGGCGCAATGTGAGGTGATGGCGAACTGACGGACAGAATGAAACGGGACACCCCGGTCAATCCGAAGCGCTCTCAAAGCGCGTTCGATTGAGTGGGACCCGAACATCCGGCGGACATTCATCATGGCGCGCAGCAAACACGCTGCAAAACAGACGCCGAATACATGGCCGCAGCCGACCAGTTCGAAAAAGCTTACAAAGCCCTTGCCAAGCAGGAGCCATCCATACATGCACGAACGCGCCACCCGATCCATCGCCTGCCAATTCCTGCGCAACTTGATCGCAGCAGTCCCATATCAAATCCACACCGTGCTGACCGACAACGGCATCCAGTTTTGCCATCCGCCGCGCTATCGTGACGGGCCGACAGCCCGCTACATGGCACATCAGTTCGATCGGATCTGCTCAGCAAGCGGGATCGAACACCGGCTGACGAAAGTGAACCATCCCTGGACCAACGGACAGGTCGAACGCATGAACCGGACGATCAAGGAAGCGACCGTCAAACGCTATCATTATCAAAACCACGATCAACTACGCGAGCATCTGCAGGCATTCATCAAGACATACAACTTCGCCAAGAGGCTGAAGACCCTCAAGGGCTTGACGCCGTTCGAACACGTCATCAAGCAATGGACCGAAGAGCCCGAACGGTTTAAAATCAATCCAGCCCATAATTTCCCGGGACTGAACAACTAGGTTATGGTGACAATTTATTATTTTAGGGATTCCGTTTGCGCGTTTGTTCTG
>NZ_CFIFWG010000154.1:0-491 GCF_984466335.1 Roseitalea sp.
GACGCTGGCAACGGGCGTGCGGCTCGCCAACGAGCGCGCCTCGCTGGAACTGGGCGGGGGCGTGAGCTATCTGACCGCCGGCTCTGTGGCTCGCGAGGCCGTCCTGGGCAGAGGCCCTGGCGACACCTTCGCCTACACGGTCGGAAACGACTGGGCATTTGCCCTTGGCGGTCGCCTCAACGTCAACTGGTAGGCGACGGCGGCCCTCCTTTGCCGCCGTCGCCCCTCTGCCGGCCTTCCTTGGTCAGGGCGCGAAAACCACCGCCGTCATCCTCGGCTCGGAGGCCGAGGGGGCCTTGGCTGCTAACCGTCGACCTCAATGGCGATCGTTTGCGGTATTGGGGGTGGGCGGGCCGTCTTCGATCATGCCGTCGAGGTGGAAGCGGATGGCGACCGCAATTCCGGCCCGTGCCTCCTCCGGCATCGCACCGGCCGCCACACGCAACCGGGCAGGTCGGGGACATGGGCGGAGAAGGTGTTGCCCATGTTCT
>NZ_CFIFWG010000154.1:501-7660 GCF_984466335.1 Roseitalea sp.
GTATTGCAATGTTGGCTCTGTCGATTAGGTTTTCGGCGGCGGCGGCGGCGGCGGTGGTGGTCGAACGCTGGTAGGTGGCGGATTTGTCCCACCAAGAGGGTTCGGCGGAGGTGGTGGATTTGACCCACGTTTACCCATTTTCATGTCCTTCTTTCATTATCTCAATAAATTCAATTTCCTTAACGTCGATCAGGATACCGTCCACACTATCATCGCCAAGATATTCTTCGGATCCATCTCCCAATAGCCATGATGGCTGTTCGATATAGAAATGCCCGACATTGGCCACCTGGGGCCATTCGCGCGGCCACCCGTAAAGCCGTCGATTGCCATCAAGATGAAACACCATGTAGGCCTTTTTGCGGCTCAATACACCGACCCACTCAGACGGATAGGTGGATTGACTCGAGAAGCTGAACTGTCTGAGCAGCCTGTGCGGCAAATCTTTGTTTGCCAGCAATGATATGATTGAGCCAACCAGCATGGAGTGTGTCAGCAGGAGAAGATCGGTCTGCTGGCGGAAGCTCTCCACCCACCGGACTTCCAAAATTTGCCACGCAGGGAGTGAGCCCTGGACAAGCAGCGTGAATATGAGCGCCTGGATCAACTGTTGAAATTGGTCGGGGCGTTGATGGGCTGTAAGGGAATAGAAAACCCACCCGGCAACAAAGCCGGGCAGGATATATCGCAACAAGCCGATGATCTCGGTGGGTAGGTCAGGGATCATCCTGCTCTACCTCGTTGTTGTTATGAACACCCGCTGGTCGCCCCGCACGTGTCGCACTTCAGGCAGGTGCCGTTGCGCACCATGGTGAAGTTGGAGCATTCGCCGCACATGTCGCCGGTGTAGCCGGCCATCATCGCCCGCATGCGCCGTTCGGCCTCGATCCGGCGGGTGTCGTGCGCGTCCGGTTTTGCGCGGGCGGCCGATGGCGACAGGCCCGTTGCGGCCGCCGCGGCGGCTTGCGCCTCGGCCCGGGCACCGGTCCTGCCTTCCGCCTTGAAGGTCTCGGCCCGTTCGGCATAGTCGCGGTGGAAGGCCGAGGCTTCCTCCTGCAATTGCAGCACGGGCGCGACGGCGAGCGCCGAATGGCTCGCACCGGGTGAAATCGCCGTCACGTTGGTGCCCAGCGATCCGGCGGGCGTGTCGGGGCCGGGCGCGTCCGAGCGGACGACCGACAGGTTGTGCCCGCGCGTCCAGCCCTTGGAAACCGGCTGCGTCTTGCCCTCGGCGATGCCCTTGCCCAGCGGGGTCGAGGAGAACTCGGACTGGTCGACATGGGCCAGATCGTGCCTGCCAAGGTAGGAGATCGCCAGTTCGCGGAAGACATAGTCGAGGATCGAGGTCGCGCTCTTGATCGCATCGTTCCCCTGCACCATGCCGGCCGGCTCGAACTTGGTGAAGACGAAGGCGTCGACATATTCCTCCAGCGGCACGCCCCATTGCAGCCCCAGCGAGACGGAGATGGCGAAATTGTTGATCAACGCCCGCAGCGTCGAGCCTTCCTTGTTCATGTCCAGGAAGATTTCGCCCAGGCGCCCGTCATCATATTCGCCGGTGCGCAGGAACACGGTGTGCCCGCCGATCTTGGCCTTTTGCGTATAGCCCTTGCGGCGCGCGGGCAGCTTTTCCTGCTCGCGCACGCGCTCGATGACCTTTTCGACGATCCTTTCGGTGACCGCCACGGCGCGTGTGGCGGCGGGCGCCTCGATCAGCGTATCGAGCGCCTCGTCGTCCTCATCATCCTCTTCGATGATCGCCGCGTTCAGCGGCTGGGACAGTTTCGAGCCGTCGCGATAGAGCGCGTTGGCCTTAAGGGCGAGCTTCCAGGACAGCATATAGGCGTTCTTGCAGTCCTCGACGGTCGCCGCGTTGGGCATGTTGATCGTCTTCGAGATCGCGCCCGAGATGAAGGGCTGGGCGGCGGCCATCATGCGGATGTGGCTGTCGACGGACAGATAGCGCGTGCCGTTTCTGCCGCAGGGATTGGCGCAATCGAAGACCGGCAGGTGCTCGTCCTTGACGAAGGGCGCCCCTTCAAGCGTCATCGCCCCGCAAATGTGGATGTTGGCGGCCTCGATCTCCTGCCTGGAAAAGCCCAGATGGGCGAGCAGGTCGAAGTTGAACTGGTTCAGTTGCGCCTCGGTGACGCCGAGCGCGTCACGGCAGAATTCTTCGCCCAGCGTCCATTTGTTGAACGCGAACTTGATGTCGAAGGCGGATGCCAGGGCGCCGTTGACCGCCGCGATCCTGTCGTCGTCAAAGCCCTTTGCCCGAAGGCTCGCCGGGTTGATGGCCGGTGCCTGGTTCAGATTGCCGTGGCCGACCGCATACGCCTCGATCTCGGCGATCTCGCTTTCGGCGTAGCCCAGCGTGCGCAATGCTGCGGGCACGGCGCGGTTGATGATCTTGAAATAGCCGCCGCCGGCGAGCTTCTTGAATTTCACAAGCGCGAAGTCGGGCTCGATGCCGGTCGTGTCGCAGTCCATGACCAAGCCGATCGTGCCGGTCGGCGCGATCACGGTCGCCTGTGCGTTGCGGTAGCCGTGCTGCCGCCCCAGCTCCACCGCCCGGTCCCAGGCCGCGCGGGCGTGGGCGATCAGATCCGCGTCGGGGCAGTCCTCGGCCTTGAGCGGCACGGGGTTGACCGCGAGCCCCTCATAGCCCTGCGTCTCGCCATGGGCCGCGCGCCGATGGTTGCCCATCACGCGCAGCATGTTCTGCGCGTTCGGTTTGTAGCCGGGAAAGGGGCCCAGTTCGCAAGCCATTTCGGCGGAGGTCGCATAGGCGATGCCGGTCATGATCGCGGTCAGCGCGCCGGCGATCGCCCGGCCCTGGTCGGAATCATAGGGAATGCCCGAACTCATCAGGAGCCCGCCAATATTGGCATATCCCAGGCCCAGCGTCCGGTACTTGTCGGACAGTTGGGCGATCTGCCTGGACGGGAACTGCGCCATCATCACCGAGATTTCGAGCACGATCGTCCACAGCCGGACCGTGTGCTCGTAGGCGGCGATGTCGATCTTCCTGGTGTCGGCGTCGGCGAACTGCATCAGGTTCACCGAGGCCAGGTTGCAGGCCGTATCGTCCAGGAACATATATTCCGAGCACGGGTTCGAGCCGCGGATGCGCCCGCCCGAGGGGCAGGTGTGCCAGTCGTTCATCGTCGTGTTGAAATGCAGGCCCGGATCGGCGGACGCCCAGGCGGCATAGCCGATCTTCTCCCACAGATCGCGCGCCGGAAGCGTCTTGGCCACCTTGCCGTCGATGCGGTTGACCAGATTCCAGTCGCCATCGTTTTCGACTGTGCGCAGGAATTCGTCCGACAGCGAGACCGAGTTGTTGGAATTCTGGCCCGAGACGGTCAGATAGGCGTCCGAATCCCAGTCCGTGTCGTAGGTCGCAAATTCGAGATCGGTGTAGCCCTGGCGCGCGAACTGGATGACGCGCTGGATGTAGTTCTCCGGCACCAGCGCCTTTTTCGCGGCCTTCACTTCACGCTTGAGGGCCGGGTTCTTGCCCACATCGAAGCAATCGTCATTGTCGGCCTCGCAGTTCACGCAGGCGCGCATGATGGCGTTCATGTGCCGGGCGACGATCTTGGAGCCGGTGACCAGGGCCGCGACCTTCTGCTCCTCGCGCACCTTCCAGTCGATATAGTTCTCGATGTCCGGATGGTCGATGTCGACCACCACCATCTTGGCGGCGCGGCGCGTGGTGCCGCCCGACTTGATGGCGCCGGCCGCCCGGTCGCCGATCTTCAGAAAGCTCATCAGGCCCGACGATTTGCCGCCGCCCGACAGCTTCTCGCCCTCGCCGCGCAGGTGGCTGAAGTTCGTGCCCGTGCCCGAGCCATATTTGAACAGGCGCGCCTCGCGCACCCACAGATCCATGATGCCGCCCTCATTGACGAGATCGTCGCCGACCGACTGGATGAAGCAGGCGTGCGGCTGGGGATGCTCGTAGGCGGATTTCGATTTCACCAGCCTGCCGGTGAACGGGTCGACATAGAAATGGCCCTGGCCCGGCCCGTCGATGCCGTAGGCCCAGTGAAGGCCCGTGTTGAACCATTGCGGTGAGTTGGGCGCGACGCGCTGGGTGGCCAGCATGAAGCACAATTCGTCCATGAAGGCGCGGGCATCGTCTTCCGAATCGAAATAGCCGCCCTTCCAGCCCCAATATGTCCAGGTGCCGGCCAGCCGCGTGAACACCTGCCGCGCGTCCGTCTCGGGACCATGGCGCTCGTCCTCGGGCAGCTCGGCCAGCGCCTCCTCGTCGGCGACCGAGCGCCACAGGAAGGAGGGAACGGAATTCTCTTCCATTCTCTTCAGGCGCGCGGGCACGCCGGCCTTGCGGAAATATTTCTGCGCCAGGATGTCGGCCGCCACCTGGCTGAACTGGTCGGGCACGTCGATGTCTTCGAGCCTGAAGACCACCGATCCGTCCGGGTTCCTGATCTCGCTGGTCGCCTTGCGGAAGGCGATCTCCCCATAGGGAGATTGGCCATCCTTGGTGTAGTGCCGCTCGATACGCATATGATCCCTCGTGCCCTCTATATATGGTGTGTTGTCCACAGGCCGCCACGCGGCCCGATCGAATGCAGAAAACCCCTCGCGCCGCGCGCACGCCCGGCAACGCCGCCGCCCTTCGGGCCGATGACGCAGAGTCACGGCCCCAAAGGGCTGCCCAACCGCGATGATTGTTTGACGTCCCGCCCGGTTATGGAGCCGATCATACGTCGAGCCCACATTATATAGTGGTTAGATGAACCGCAAACACTAAATATTGTGTTAACCGTCTTCTTCCCAGCTCTTTGCCGAACTCCCGAGCCGACACGCCATACGCATGAGACGCGCGCGGATGTGCCAAAGGCTCGCCAACGCCGCCGTTGAAACGCTAACATGGAACATGAGACTGAACCGGCATTTCCGATCCGCCGGGTGTGCGCCAAACGTCGCACGAACGTCATAAAAAGCGACTCGCGACGGTCGGTCAAGGGGTGGATCGTCACAGCCTGTCATCCACTATATCTGGTGTGGCATTGTCCACGGGATAGCGGGGAAACAGCTTAAGAAAGCGTGAAGGCACTTGTGTCGCCGCCGCGCGCGGCGGGCCGCCTGGCGAGGCTTACGCCGCCAGCTTCCTCCAGCCCGTGCCGAAGGCGTCGAGCAGGGCCTTGAGATCCGGCTCGTCGACCAGCTGCGCCGCCTGGGCGGCCGGCACCCACTTCCGGTCGCGTTCGGCGCGTTCTGGCCAATCGTCCGCCTGGTGCTCGACGGCCAGCGCGTAGACGGTCACATGGCAGTTCTGGACGGTCTCGCCATCGGTCTTGCGATAACCATATGTGCCGACCGGTTCGGGCGTCAGCGAGCCCTTTATGCCGGCCTCTTCCCAGGCTTCGCGCGCGGCGGCGGCCGCCTTGTCCTCGCCGTCCTCGATCCAGCCCTTCGGCAGGACCCAGCGGCCCGTGCCGCGGCTCGTGATCAGCAGCACCTCCGCCACAGGCCCGTCCGCGCGACGCCAGGCGAGCGCGGCGGCCTGGGGTGCGAACGCGCCGGTCTCGCCGCCAAAGGCGCGCCTGATCCGTTGCAGGATACGGGAAAGTGCGCTGTCGTCGGCCATTGGTTCTCCATCTCGCCTCGATAATGACCCTGAAGCGTGGCAGATTCGCCGGACAAGGGACATGCGCCCGCCGGCGCCGTCATGCAGGCTGTGAATAGCGCGAAATGGCGACACGGTCTAACGCGCGCGCGGGGCGGCGCCAATCGCAAGCACGACCGAAAGGGCGAACACCAGCGCGCCGCCGATGAACCACAGGCCCGGCACATCGAAGAGCGGGTCGGGCGCCGAGACGTGGGCGAGCACGAGCGATGCCAGCAGCGGGCCGAAGATGATGGCCAGCGCGTTGATCGACTGCAACGTGCCCTGAAGCTGGCCCTGGCGGTCCGGATCGACGCTTTTCGAGCAGATCGCCGTCAGGGCGGGAGAGCCAAGTCCGTTGCCGATCACGTAAAGCGCGATCAGCGGATAGACCATCCAGCCGGTCTCGGCGACGCCGTAGAGCGCCAGCGAAAGGCACGAGACGGCAAAGCCGGCGATCACGGTCGGCCGGTCGCCGAAAAGGCGCACGGCGGGGCCGACCAGAAAGCCCTGCACGATGACATACATCGCGCCCACGAAGGCGAGCGACCAGGCGGCCTCGCGAAGCCCCCAGCCGAACCGGAATTCGGTGTAGAGCACCCAGGTGCCTTCGAGGCCGCGCTGCGCGGTCGCCGTTACCAGAAGGGCGACGAGCAGGGGTGTCAGGGCGGGAAAGCCGGCGATCTTGCGCAGCGACGACAGCGGGTTCGCCTCGCGCCAGTCCGGCTTGCCCCGCCTGTTCGGCGCGGCCAGCGATTCGGGCAGGAAGAGGAACGCGAAGCCGAGATTAAGCGCGCCGAGCGCTGCGGCCGCGATGAACGGCAGGCGGATGTCGATCTCGCCCAGTATGCCGCCCAGCAGCGGGCCGAGGATGAAGCCGGCCCCGAACGCGGCGCCGATCAGGCCGAAGATGCGGGCGCGCTCGGCGGGCTCGGATATGTCGGTCACATAGGCGTTGGCGGTCGTCACCGTCGCGCCGAAAATGCCGCCGACCAGGCGCGCGAAGGCCAGCCAGACCAGCGTCGGCGCGAGCGCCGCAAAGACATAGTCGACCGTCAGGCCGGCGAGCGAAACCAGCATGACAGGCCGGCGGCCGAACCTGTCCGACACGATGCCGATCAGCGGCGAAAACATGAACTGGGCGAGGGCGTAGATGGTGCCGATCACCGCGTAGGCGGCGGCCGCGTCGCTGATCGTGCCGGACCCCATGGCCTGGACGAGCTCGGGCAGGATCGGCCAGGCCAGCCCCACGCCGATCATGTTCATGGCGACGGTCATCAGCACGGCCGCCAGCGCCCGCCGCCTGGCGGCCGCCGAAAGGGCCGGCCGGGGCGTGGACGCGTCCATCGGCCGGCGTCAGCCCTTGCCCGCCCCGGCGATCGGCGCCTGATAGGCAAAACCCATGTCCCAGGGGAAGAAGATCCAGGTGTCCTGGCTGACCTCGGTGATGAAGGTGTCGACCTGCGGCATGCCCTTGGGCTTGGCGTAGACCGTCGCGAAATGCGCCTTCGGCATCAT
>NZ_CFIFWG010000155.1:0-7553 GCF_984466335.1 Roseitalea sp.
CGATATTGTCGCCCAGATCGAACGTGCCGAAATAGATGGCGCCGGCCATGCCGTTCTCTTCGAGCGCCAGGATCGTCGGGTCGGCCGAGGTCGGCCCCAGCGTCAGGACCGCATCGGTGTCGGGATTGGCGTTCAGATAGGCCAGAACGCGGTTCTTGATCTCGGCGGGGTCCTGCCCCGAATCGATCATCTGGTCGCCAAGCTCGACGCCCAGCCCGTCGGCGAAGCCCTGGCAGCGCTCGGTCGAGGCCGGCGAGGAAATATAGTGGTTGACGCAAAGGAACGAGCCGACGCCGTCGGCCCTTGCCCTGAGGCCGGCGGCATTGCCGGCATCATATTCGGGCTGGCCGACATACATCAGCGCGCCCACCTCGCGCGCCTGCTCGGGCGTGCCCGAATTGATGATGATCACGTCGATGCCCGCATCGACCGCATCGCGCACGGGCCCCGACAGGACGTCGAAATCGGCCAGCGTGGTGATGATGCCGTTCGGGCCGGCCGCGGCGGCCTGCTCGATGATGCGCGCCATGTCGGCGAGATCGCCGGTCGGCGGATTGCGATACTCGACCTCGACGCCCATCTGCTCGCCGGCGAGCGCGATGCCGTTCTTGATCGTGTTCCACCAGCTGTCGCTGTCGGGCGCGTGGCTCACAAGGACGTACTTTTCGCCCTCGGCAGACGCCGTCGCCGCCGTGAACGGCGTCGCGACGAGCGCGGCCGCCAAGGCCAGATACTTCGTGATCGTCTTCATCATTTCCTCCCTGATGAACGTGAGCACTTCGCCGAGCGCCGGCGGACCGGCCTCCTGGCTCGCGTTCGTCAGGAGGAAACCACAGCCAAAGCTTTTTTGCAACCGGTTGCAAAATCACTTCGGTGCAATAGACTGTTCGCCGCCCTTGACCGGCACGCAAACCCGCCCCATGAGGCTCGAAGCGCCATGATTGTGACGATGAAAGATGTCGCGCTGCGGGCCGGCGTGTCCCGGTCGGCGGTCTCGCGGACCTTCACCGAGGGCGCCTCGGTTTCCGACAAGACCAGGCGCAAGGTGGAAAGGGCCGCGCGCGAGCTGGGCTACAGCCCCAACGCGCTCGCCTCCGGTCTGACGACCGGCCGCACCAAGCTGATCGGTCTGGTCTCCAACAATTTCCACAACCCGATCTTCCTGGAGGTGTTCGACCTGTTCACCCGCGGCCTGCAGGAACGCGGCCTGCGGCCCCTGCTGGTCAACCTGACCGACCAGACCGACCCGGCCAATTCGGTGCGCATGCTGCGCCAATATTCGGTCGACGGCGTGATCGTCGCATCCTCGACCCTGCCGCCGAGTTTCGCCCGCGCCTTCAAGGATGCCGGCATGCCGGTCGTCCACTCGTTCGGCCGGCATGCCGGCGCGTCCCCGGTGCATGTGGTCGGGATCGACAATGTCGAATGCGGCCGCATGGCGGCACGCACGCTGGTCACGTGCGGGTACCGGCGCGTCGCCTTTCTGGGCGGCCCGGAAGCGGCCACCTCGACACAGGACCGTCTTGCCGGGTTCGTGCAGGAGATGGCAAACCATCGCGGCGCCTCGGTCTCGCACAGCTTCGCCGCCGCCTATTCGTTCGATGCCGGGCGCGCCCAGATGGCGCGGCTGATCGAGGCGGGGCCGGCAGACGCCTATTTCTGCGGCGACGACGTGCTGTCGATCGGCGCCATGTCGGCCATCCGGTCGGCCGGGCTCGGCGTGCCCGGCGATATCGGCCTGATCGGCCTCAACGACATGGAAATGTCCCGTTGGCAGAACATCGACCTGACGACCATTCACCAGCCGGTCCGTGAAATCATCGGCTCGTCCATAGAGCTGATCGTTTCCATGCTCGAACGGCCCGACCGCCATCCCGAGGCACGGCTTTTTCCCTGCAAGGTGATCACGCGCGGCACGCTGCGGCCGGCACAATAGGCGCCCCAACACGCCAAGACGAGAACGGCAAGCCGTCAATCACGTGTAACAATAAGGCGCAATATGGTATGATCACGCTGGAAGAGGTCATGTAAAAAGAGGAGATCACCATGCCCGGAACGTCCTTTACGGCCAAAGTCGACCGGGTCGTCGATGGAGACACCGTGCGGGTCTTTCTCGACGCCGACGACGATGCGAGCGAAAGCTTGCGCATCCTGGCCCTCGACACCGAGGAGGTGCGCGCCGGCAGCAAGCCAGCCACGCCGCTCGGCCGCACCGCGTCCGAACGCGCCAAGGAGCTGATCGGGCAAGGCGACACGGTGAAGATCATCCTTCCGGGCAACGAGCCGCGACAGGAAGCCCTGGCCCGCTACCGCGGCAATTTCGGCCGTGTTCTGTGCTATCTCGAACTGGAAGACGGAACCGATTTCCAGGAAACGATGATCCGCGAGGGCCATTCGCCCTATTTCCAGAAATATGGCTACGCGCAGTTCGCCACCCTGCATGCGCGCTACAGCGCCGCCGAACGCGAGGCGCAGTCGGCCATGCGCGGCATCTGGGACCAGATCGCCCACAACGGGTCGGTGATGCGCAACTATGCGGCCCTGTGCACCTGGTGGGATCTGCGGGCGCGCATCATCGAGGGGTATCGCGAGATCAAGCGCCGGTCGCCGCAGGTCAATCTGTTCAACACGCGGCTCGACTATCCGCGCCTGGTCGAAATCGCCAGGGCCAGGCAGGAGACCACGGTCTTCATGGAGCTGCGCGACTTCTCGCCGACCTCGGGCGACCATGTCCTGTTCAACACCGGCAGCGCCCGGCAGCCCTACCAACTGTTCATACCCAACGGCAATACCGGCGGCGGCGAGGACATCATGAACCTGATCCTCAACCGCTACCGGGCGGGCGGCGAGGCCGAACCGCGCCGCTCCTACGCCTATGTGACGGGGCCGACCAAAATGTTTCCCGACGAGGACACCGGCCGGCCGGAAATCATCATCACCGACCCTGGCCAGATCACCGACTGGCCGGCCACCGCCCTGGAACGCGCCGGCCTGACTGCCGCCTGAACCACGGCTCGGGCAATGCCGTGCCCGCCTATGGCAGCAGCGCAGCCGGCCGCGCCTCCACCCACCGCCCGCCGGCGCCGGACGAGGCGACCGCCGCACGCACGGCCGCCATGGAGCGCAGGCCGTCCACGGCCTTGGGATAGTGCATTGCGGCCGGATCGGGCGCCCTGCCTTCCTTGCGGGCCGCAATCGCCTCGGCCAGATCGACATAGATGTTGGCGACGGCCATCGGAAAGCCCTCCGGCGAGCCGATGACGACGCGGCTGAGCCGGCTGGCGTCCCCGGCCAGGCTTGCGTCACCCTTTTCCAGGATCTGCGTGCGCCCGCCGAGCCTTTGCCAAAACAGTTGGTTGGGCTGCTCCTGCGCCCAGCGCAGCCCGCCCTTTTCGCCATAGACTTCCAGCGTCAGCCCGTGCTGGCGGCCGATGGCCACGGTCGATGTCCAAAGCCGGCCCACAATGCCCCCCTCGGTGCGGAAATTGACCATCGCATCGTCTTCGAGCACGCGACCGGGCACGCAGGAGGCGAAATCCGCCGACAGCGTTTCCACCTCGTCGCCGACGACGAAGCTCGCCAGATGCAGCGCATGGATGCCGCAATCGGCCATCTGGCCCGAAACGCCGGCCCGGGCCGGATCGTAGCGCCAGCGCACGCGCGGATTGTCCTGGTCGCGCGCGTCCGCATGATGGCCATGGCTGAAGCTGGCGACGACGAGGCGGACCGCGCCGAGATCGCCGTCCGCCACCATGGACCGCATCTGCCGCGCCATCGGATAGGCCGAATAGCAATAATTGACCGCGCAGACCCTGCCGGACGCCGCGGCGAGGCGCACGATTTCCTCGCCCTCCTCCACGGTCATGGTCATCGGCTTCTCGCACAGGACATTGAAGCCCGCTTCAAGGAACGCCCTGGTGATCTCGAAATGGGTCGCGTTGGGCGTCGCCACGGTGACCAGATCGATCCGGTCGTCGCGGGCGCTTTCACCGGCGAGCATCTGCCGCCAGTCGCCATAGGCGCGGTCGGCCGGAACGCCCAGCGACCGGGCGAAGGCGCGGCCCTTGTCCGGATCATGGTCGAGCGCGCCGGCGACGAAGCGAAAATGGCCGTCCGCCTGCGCGCCCAGGCGATGCGCCGGACCGATCTGGCTGCCCTCGCCGCCGCCGACGAGCCCCCAATCGAGTTTGCCCATGATGCCCTCTCAAAAGCCGATGGCGGAAAGATAGGCGCGATTGGCTTTCGCATCGCGCATGGGATCGGTGCCGGGGCGCGTCGGATCGCAATCCTGCTCCACCGTGCACCAGCCTTTGAAGCCCGCGTTCAGCAGGACCTGCCGCACGGCGGGGAAATCCACGTCCCCCTCGCCCAGGTTGCAGAAGATGCCCTGCCCGCACGCCTCGTAGAACCCCGTGCCCTTTTCGATCGCGTCGGCCTTCACCGCCGGGTCGATGTCCTTGAAATGCATATAGCCGATGCGGCCGGCATGGCGCTTCATGAAGGCCACCGGATCGAACCCGGCATAGGAGTGGTGGCCGGTGTCGAAGCAGATCTTCAGGATCGCCTCGTCCACCTCGTCCAGAAGGCGCTCCAGTTCCGGCTCGAAATCCATGAAGCCGGCGGCATGGGCATGGATGCCGACCGTCAGGCCGTATTCCTCGGCGCCCATGCGCGCCACATGGGCGATCCGGTCGCGGAACGCGGCCCATTCGGCCCCGTCCATCCGCTCGGCGGCGTCGGGCCGGCCGGCGGTCGGCGCCCGACGCGGCGAGATCGAATCGATCAGCGCCAGATGTTGGGCGCCATGGGCGGCCAGCGCCTTGCAGGTGCGCACCGAGCCGTCCAGAACATCGTCCCATTGCGCCGGATCGTGAAAGGGGCGGAACACGACCCCGCCGATCAGTTCAAGCCCGTGCTCGGCCAGCGCGTCGGCGACCTGCGGCGGGTCCTCGGGCATGAAGCCGACGGGGCCCAGCTCGATGCCGGCATAGCCCGCCTCGGCGTTCTCGCGCAGCACGGTGCGCCAGTGCGGATTGCGCGGATCGTCCGCGAACTCGACGCCCCAGGAACAGGGCGCATTGCCGATTTTGATGGTCATCAGCCTTTGTCCAACTCTCAAAACGCCTCGATCCCACGCCACGCGCCGGCCTCGTGCGAGGCCCAAGCGGCGGCGATGACGCGATGCACCTCAAGCCCCTCGCGAAAGGTCGGCCAGACGGCTTCGCCCGTTTCGATCGCGCCCAGGAAATCACGTGCCTCGATGATGATCTGGTCCTGATAGCCGGTGCCGTGGCCCGGCCCCTGGCAGAAGGGCAGATAGTCGGGATGGGCCGGCCCGGTCAAAATCTTGCGGAAACCGCGCTCGGCCTGCGGCCCGTCCGCCAGATAGAGCCAGAGGGCATTCTGATCCTCCTGATCGAACCGGAGCGCGCCCTTCGTGCCGTGCACCTCATAGGCGTAGCCCATCTTGCGGCCCGTCGCGATGCGGCTGAAGAACAGATGACCCGTCGCGCCGCGCGCGAACCGGCACATGACCTGCGCCTGATCGTCATTGGTGACGGGGACGCCGTTGCGATCCTCATGGACGGTCTCGATCCGCGCCATGACCGCGTTGATCGGCCCGATCAACGCCCGCGCGCAATTGATCATGTGCGGCGCCAGATCGCCCATCGTGCCGTTGGCACGGCCGTCCGTGCGCCACGAGGCCGCCGCGGCAGGGTCGGCATAGAAGTCTTCCGTGTGCTCGCCGCGAAACCAGGTGACGTCGCCGATCCGCCCTTCGGCGATCAGCCGGCGCGCATATTGGGTCGCGGGCGTGCGCGCATAGTTGAAGCCGATCATGTTGGCGCGGCCGCTCGCTTCGGCCGCTTGGGTCATGGCGCGCGCATCGTCGGCCGTCGCGCCCATCGGCTTTTCGCACAGGACCGGCTTGCACCGCGCGAACGCCGCTTCGGCAATGGCGCGATGGGTGGCCTGGGGCGAAGCGATCACCACCGCCTCCACAGCCGGATCGTCGACCAGCGTCTGCCAGTCCGCGGCCGCCCGATTGAACCCGTAGGCCGCGCGATGGCGCTCGCCGGAGGCCGGCGTTGATCCGCACACCATTTCAAGGCGCGGCCTGAGGGCGGTATCGAACACGGCGCCGACAGCGGCCATGGCCACGGCATGCGCCTTGCCCATATAGCCGCCGCCGACGATTCCGATTCCGATCTCCATCACGCCCTCCCGCCGGATTAGTATTTGCAACCGGTTGCAAAATGAGTATCTTCCCGGCGGCCACACGGTCAACAATCAAAATCACCGCGACCGCGAATTTGTTCGGGAGGAAGGCGTGACCGGCACCAGCGACACGATCCGGCTGACGACCGCGCAGGCGATCATCCGCCATCTGGCGGCGCAGTTCATCGAGATCGACGGCCGGCGCGTGCGCCTGTGCGGCGGCGGGTTCGGCATTTTCGGCCATGGCAACGTCACGTGCCTGGGCGAGGCGCTGCACGACCATCGCCACGTCCTTGCGCTCCATCGCGGCCAGAACGAGCAGTCGATGGGCTTCGCCGCGGCGGCCTACGCCAAATACTGGCTGCGCCGGCGCTTCATGTTCTGCACGGCGTCCGCTGGCCCGGGCACGGCGAACCTTCTGACCGCCTCGGCGCTGGCGCACGCCAACCGCCTGCCGATGCTGATGCTGTGCGGCGACACGTTCCTGACGCGCCTGCCCGACCCGGTGTTGCAGCAATTGGAGCATTTCGGCGATCCGGCGCTGGGCCTGAACGACGCCTTCAGGGCCGTCGCGCGCTATTGGGACCGGATCACCCACCCCGCGCAGATCGTCCAGTCGCTGCCGGCGGCGCTCGCGACGATGCTCGATCCGGCCGATTGCGGCCCGGCCTTCTTCGGCCTGCCGCAGGACGTGCAGGGCTGGACCTGGGACTATCCGCTCACCTTCTTCGAGGAGCGCACCCACCGCATCCGCCGCGTTGCGCCGGACGCCGGCGAAATCGCCGATGCCGCCGCCTGCCTGAAACAGGCCGAGCGCCCGGTGATCATCGCCGGCGGCGGCGTGCAATATTCCCGCGCCGTCGCGGAACTGACCGCCTTCGCCGAGGCGCACGCCATTCCGGTCATCGAGACGATCGCCGGCCGGGCGAACCTCGTCGCGACGCATCCGCTCAACATCGGCCCGGTGGGCGTGACCGGTTCGGACAGCGCCAACCGGGTCGCCGAGCGGGCCGATGTCGTCGTGTCGGTCGGCTCGCGCCTTCAGGACTTCACCACCGGCTCCTGGACGGCCTTCGCCGAGGAGGCGCGCTTCGTCTCGCTCAACGCGGCGCGGCACGATGCGGGCAAGCACATGTCGCTGCCGGTCGTGGGCGACGCGAAACTGGGCCTTGAAGCACTCGGCCAGGCGCTCGACGGCTACAGGGCGCCGGCGGGCTGGACGGAAGCCGCGCAGGCCGAGCGCGCCAAGTGGGACGATTACGTCGCCGAAAACGTCAAACCGGGCAACAGGCCCAATTCCTATGCGCAGGCGATCGGCGTGGTGAACGCCCTGT
>NZ_CFIFWG010000156.1:0-7430 GCF_984466335.1 Roseitalea sp.
CAGAACGCTGGTTACCGCTTGGTTGGCCAGCACCCAACCGATCGCAAGCGCGGCCGGATCGCGGCCGGAACTGCGGGCATATTCGGTCAGCTTTGCGGCTCGGGCGATGGTTTCGGGCTGGAACTCGGTTTCCAGCATCCGCCGGTCGCCGCGCGCCGCCCGTGATTCTTCCGGCGCGCCCTGCCCATATTTACCGGTGAGCACTCCGCGCGCCAGCGGCGAATAGCAGACGACGCCGATGCCCAAATGCCGGCAAGCGGGGATCAAATCGGGTTCAGCGGTTCGGTTGAGCAGATGATAATAGGGCTGGGCGGCGACCGGACGGGCGACGCCCAGGCGGTCGGCGACACGCACCATCTCGGCGATCTTCCAGGGCCTGAAGTTGGAAAAGCCCCAATGGGCGATCGCGCCTTCGTTCATCAGGGCGCCCAGTGCGCCGATGGTTTCGTCGAGCGGAGTGACTTCATCGTCGCGGTGCAGGTAATAAAGATCGATCTGCTCAATGCCCAACCGCTCACGCGATAGCCGCGCCGCACGCATGATGCGCTCAGGCCCGATGCCGCCCTCATCGTCGATCCCGGGCGCCTTGTTGCCGCCCTTGGTGGCGATGAAGGGCCGGTCGCGCCACTGTGCGACCAAACGGCCGACCATCCGCTCGGAAGCGCCTGCGGCGTAGGCGTCGGCGGTGTCGATGAAATTACCGCCGGCAGCGCCATAGGTCTCCATGATGCGGGCAGCCTCGTCCTCGCCGGTCCGGTCGCCGAACATCATGGTGCCAAGGGCCAACCGGGAAATCTGGGCGCCTTGGGCGCCGAGCGCGCGCGTTTCGATCGCCGTCATTGTTTGCTTTCCCAGATGGTGACCGTCTTGTCGATCACCATCGGGGCCGTCTCACGGTCAAAATCGGCAAAGTGGCTTGAGGTCAGATGGGCGTCGAAGGCGGCACGGTCGTCATAGATTTCGTAAAGGTGGAACTGGCCGGGCCGTTCGGGCGAAGCCCACACATCGAACTGGCGGCAGCTTTCTTCCTTGCTCAGGGAATCGCGGGCTTGGCGGCTGACGCGCAGGGCAAAGCGGTCGTGATCGGCTGGAGCGGTTTCAAACAGCACAGTAACGCAAATCATCTCAGTTTTCCGGTGTTGAAGGGGTTGCGGAGATCCTGAACAGCCGCGCGAAAAGACGCGCAACGGCGCGCTTGATCGGCGGAATCTGCGACAGGATCAGCAGCACGTTCATCGTCAGCAAGATCGCCGCTCCAGGCCGCAGCACAAAGGTCGATGGATCGCCGTCGGAAATCAGCAGCGAGCGGCGGAAGGTCTCATCAAACAAGCCGCCAAGAATCACACCGATCACCAGCGGCGCGATCGGATACCGCATCTGGATCAGCGCGTAGGAAACCAAGCCCACGACGATCATCAGGAACAGATCGTTGATGCCGCCGCCGACCGAGAACGAGCCGAGCGTTGTCAGCACCAGCACGACCGGCAGAAAAACCGTCTGCGGCAGGCGCAGCACCTGGATGAAGATGCGGGCCAGAAAGAGCCCCAAAAGAAACATGGTGGCCGATGCCATGACCAGGATGGCGACAATGCGAATGATGAACATCGGGTCGATCATCGGGCCGGGCGTGACATTGTTGATCATCAGAGCGCCCAGAAGAGCAGCCGCCGGTGGCGAACCCGGGATCCCCAGAACGAGCAGCGGGATCAATGCGCCACCGATGCAGGCATTGTTGGCCGTCTCCGAGGACAGCAAACCCTCCATGGAGCCCTTGCCGAACTTTTCGGGTTCCTTGGAGGCGCTCTTGCCGATGCCGTATGACACCCAGCCGGCAACGTCCTCGCCGACACCGGGCAATGAGCCGATACCGACGCCGACCACGCCCGAGCGCGAGATGGTCGGCATGTAGCGGCGCAGGCGGGCAAAACTGGGCACGATGCGGCCGACCTGCACGGGCGTTCCCGCAAACGGGCCCGAACGCAGCCCGTACATGATCTGAGGAATGGCAAAGCAGCCCATCAGCACCGGCACCACCTGAAAGCCGCTCAAAAGATATGACCAGCCGAAGACGTAGCGCTGTTCGGACATGATCGGGTCGAGCCCGACCATAGCCATGGCAAGCCCGATGAGCCCCGCCAGCCACCCTTTGATGACCAGATCCGAACTCATCAGCGTGCCGGAGATCAGGATGCCAAACAGCGCCAGCAGCGCCTTTTCGGGCGAGGCGATCTGGGTCGACAGCGCCATCAGAGCCCAGACGAACATCAAAAGACAAAATGTGCCGATCAACGTCCCGATCAGCGAAGCGGTGGTTGTCAGGCCCAGCGCCTCGCCGCCGCGGCCCTGTTTGGCCAGCGGATGCCCGTCCATTGCGGTGGCCGCCGAGGCCGCGGTGCCGGGAATGTTGAGCAGGATCGATGGGTATGACCCGCCATAGATGGCGCCGACATAGGCGCCGATCAGTGCGATCATCGCCTGGTCGACAGGGAATTTGTTGCCGAAGAAGCCGGTCAGGATGGTAACCGCCAGCGTCGCGGTCAGGCCGGGAAGCGCCCCGAAAACAATACCCAATGACACCGAGCAGACAAGGTAGAGATAGGTGCGCGGATCGGTGGCGAGCTCGCCCAGGACGACGAGGAAGGAACCAAATTGCTGGAGCAGGAAATCGACCACCTTTATGGCCGGTTCTGTCCGGACAGGAAGGGCCGGACATTGACAAAATAGTGGTACTCGATCTGTTTGAACACCAGCCCCGTCCGGTTGGGCACGTTCTGGCGGAAGCCGAAGGCCATGACCACCACCACAAACAGCGGCACAATGATCGCGATGATGGGCGCGGCCTTCAGAAAAGCGTCAATGCGCTGGCCGGCGATCCGGGTCTCGACGATCATCGCCGCAAGCAGGATGGCAAAGGCGGCCAGCGTCAGCCAGTCATCGTCATGGGGCACGTTCCAGCGCGCCTGGGGGAAGTTGACCATGAACGCATAGGCCGCCGGCACCATAATGGCGACGAGCGCGATGACGGTCGGAGCACGGCGCCTTGTATGAAAACCGTAGATCAGGGCCAGCAGCACCAGCGCACTGGCGATAGAGAAATCGACACGGGGCACGAGCGCAAAGATATAGGCCAGCATGATCAGCGCGACGGCCACCATGCGCGCGCCGCCATCACTGGTCAGCCATGCCCGGACGGCAGGCCAGCTCGTCCTGTCGGGCGCGCCGCCCTGACGGACGGCGACCACCAAAAGCGCAATCGAAAGCACAAGTATGGCTGTGAAGATGCCGTAAGGCACGAGGGCGGCGGAATTGTACCACTGACCGGATTCCACGCCGGCCGCATTGGCCCGGAAGAACGGAATCTTCGATGTTTCCCAAAGGAAGAACACGCTTGCGGCGATCAGGATGAGCGCATTCCAGAAATCCTGCCGCCGCAATGACCTGCGGTCGTCCATGGTCTCCTCCCGGACGCTGTTTTGCCCCGCGCAAGAAGGCGGGGCAATCCAGATCAGCGTTTATGGCCGGCCAATGTCAAGCGAGGCCGGATCGATGCTTGCCGCGCCCAGATCATGCAATGTCCAGGCAAAATTGCTTTCCAGATTCGCAAAAACCGCACTGGCCCCATCGCCGGTCAGGCCCGACAGCGTGTAGTGATTGCTGGCCGCCCATTCCTTGACGGTTTCGGCTTGCATCGCCGCTGCAAACGCTTCGGTGACCGCGGCCTTTGCCGCATCAGGCGCGTCCGCAGGCAGCGCAAAGCCGATGGCCTGCTGCAACGGCAAATATTGGGACAATTCGGGGAATGTATCGAAAGCCGACGGTATGACCGTTCCGGCGACCTCGCCGGGTTCAGCCGTCAGCATGCCCAGCGGCCGAAGCCGACCGCCTTCGATGAGCGGCGCCTGTTCGGCCAGTGACGTGACGATCACCTCGACTTCACCGGCAATTGCCGCTTCCTGCGAAGGGCCGGAGCCAGAGTAGGGGATGAAGCGAAACTTGGCCCCGGTGCCGTTTTCAAGCGCAAGAAGGTTCAGATGGTGGATCGAACCTGCACCGGATGCGGCCGCCGGTATCATGCCGGCATCGGCTTTGGCGGCCTCGACAAGAGCCTCAAGCCCCTCAAATTCACTTTGCGCAGTGACGGAGATCACAAGCGGCGAACCGCCGACGATGAACGGATACCACGCGTCAAATGTGCGACCCCAGCCACCCTGGACCGATGCGGTCACGTTGGATTCCGATATGCCCGCCATGGTGTAGCCGTCGGCCGGTTGATTGATCACATGGGTCATGCCGTTGGACCCGGCGACGCCGCCGGTGACATTGGTCACGGTGATCGAAACGGGCAGTTCCTTCTCCATCTCGGCCATGATCATCCGGTTGATGGAATCGGTGCCGCCGCCCGCACCCCAGACGACCACGGTGGTTATATCGCGAAACGGAAACTCCTGCGCCGCCGCTGGAGCAGCGATCATCGCCGTACCAACGGCCAGCGGGGCCAGTTTCGTCAGTAAATGCTGCATCTTGGTTCCTCCCACAGACAGGCCGCAGCATGGGCGACCGGTTAATGATGAAAATGACGTATGCGTTAAAATATGGATTGTCAACGGCGTTGTTTGCCGATATGTGTCTTCACCAAGGGAGAGACCGACGCGATGACCCATGTGAGGCAGATGCCCGACGCACGCGGCCATGGCGCGCGCGCTGAAAGCGACAAGGCAGACGCGCGCTTTACCGTCGCCGTTTTCGAAGGCGACGGCATTGGCCCTGAGATCATGCGGCCAACGCTGGAACTGCTTGAGGCAATTGCGCGGACCGAAGATTTCTCGCTGGTCTTTGACGTTGTGCAAGCGGGCGCCGCCCATTTTCGCGACCATGGCGAAGCCCTGCCCGCGCCCTCGCTTGAGGTTGCAAGATCTGCCGATGCAATTCTTTTGGCGGCGATGGGGCTGCCCGACATCCGCTATGCGGACGGAACGGAAATCTCACCGCAGATCGATTTGCGCAACGAACTGGGCCTTTTTGCCGGGGTTCGACCGGTGTTCCTCCGCAAGGGCAAAAACGCGCCGGTCCGGGCCGCCAAGGATAGAGACATCGATTTCGTGATCGTACGCGAATCGACCGAGGGCCTGTTCGCTTCGCGCGGGCGCGGGATTGTCGATGGCGACCGCGAAGCGCGCGAAACCATGGTCATCACGCGCGCCGTATCGGAAAAGCTGTTCGACTTTGCCTTTCGCCTTGCCCGCGACCGTCGCGCCAGCGGCGCCGGCAGGGGCGTGGTGCACTGCATTGACAAAGCCAATGTTTTCCAGGCGTTTGCCTTTTTCCGGAAGGTCTTCTTCGAACGGGCGGCCCATTTCGGCGATCTTGAGGCTCGCACGGCCTATGTCGACGCGGCCGCCCTTTGGATGGTGCAAAAGCCACACATGTTCGACGTGATGGTCACCGAGAACATGTTCGGCGACATCCTGTCGGACCTTGGTGCCGGATTGATGGGCAGCCTCGGCCTGGCGCCCTCGGCCGACATCGGCGAACATCATGCGGTATTTCAGCCCTGCCACGGCAGCGCGCCCGACATTGCCGGCCAGGGCATGGCAAATCCCATGGCGATGATCCTTTCGGCGGCGATGATGCTGGAATGGATCGGCAAGGAGCGCGATGTGGCCGTCATGTCCGATGCCGGCCAGCGCCTGCGCGGCGCGGTTCTGGATGTCGTCGACAGGCGGCAGGTTCTGACACCCGATCTGGGCGGCGCCGCCACGACAAGGGCCGTCAGCGAGGCGGTGATGGGGGCATATATAATGCGGGCGGAGCGATGAGCGTATGGCCGTGAGTTCCGGTGTGATCAAGCCGCCATTGCGGGTTGCCCTTGCCGGGGCCGGCTACTTCGCACGGTTCCACATCGATGGCTGGCTGCGCAATCCCGACGTCGAATTGGCAGCCATCGCCGATCCCGACACCGCGCGCGCCACCCGGCTCGCCGAAGACGTGGCCGGCGGCGCACAGGCCCTATCCATCTTTGAGGACGCGGGCGCGATGCTCGGCACGGTCCGGCCGGACATCTTCGACATCGCCGCCCCGCCTGCCGCGCACCTTGAGCTGATCGGTCTTGGTATTGAGGCGGGAGCGCGCGTGATCGTCTGCCAGAAGCCGTTCTGCGGCGATCTGGAAACAGCCCGCGCGGCCGTGCGGATGGCGCAGGACGCCGGCGCAACGATCGTCGTGCATGAGAACTTTCGCTTCCAGCCCTGGTACCGGCGGATCAAGGCGGCCATCGATAGCGGGGAAGTTGGTGATCTCTACCAGATCACCTTCCGCCTGCGGCCCGGTGACGGTCAGGGCCCGGACGCCTATCTGACGCGCCAGCCCTATTTCCAGGCCATGGATCGCTTCCTGGTCCACGAAACCGCGGTCCATTTCATCGACACGTTTCGGTTTCTGCTGGGCGAACCGCAATCAATCTTTGCCGATCTGCGCCGGCTCAATCCGGCGATCGCCGGCGAAGATGCAGGTTTCATCCTTTACCGCTACGCCGATGGACGCAGGGCACTGTTCGATGGCAACCGGCTGGCTGACCATGCCGCCGACAATCCGCGCCTGACCATGGGTGAATGCCTGGTCGAAGGATCGAAGGCGCAGATCGCGCTCGACGGCAATGGCCGCCTGCATCTGCGCGCATTGGGCGAGAAGGCTTTAAGGGTTTTGCCAGGAGATTATCCTCAGGCCGGATTTGGTGGCGATTGCGTCTATGCGCTACAACGCCATGTCAGCGACCATGCCCTGACCGGTGCGCCGCTGGAAAATCGCGCGGACGCATATTTGCGCAACATGGAGATCGAGGAAGCCGTGTACCAGGCGTCCGCCGGTGGGCGCGTGGTGGACTTGACCAGGTGAAGCGATGAACCAAACGGCCGCCTTGAAGGCTGCAAAGACCGAGGCCGCCAAGGCGCCTTCAAACACGCAGCGCGCGGTGGCCGAACTGCGCGACATGATCATCACCAACAAACTGCCGCCAGGCTCCAACCATCTGGAATCCGAACTGGCGCAGATGCTTGGCATGTCGCGCACACCCGTCCGCGAGGCGGCAATCATCCTTGAGGGCCAAGGGCTGGTGGAGCTCCGCCCGCGCCGGGGCATCCGCATCGTGCCGATCGCGGCGGCCGACATGGAAGAGATCTATGCCATCCTGACCGAGTTGGAATCGCTGGCCGCGCACGATGTGGCTTACCGCGGTTGTCCGCCTGAGGATCTGGCCGAATTGCGTGGCTACATCACAGAGATGGATGACGCGCTCGATGTCGACGACCGCCAGCGCTGGGCGGCCGCTGATGATCGCTTCCATCGCAAGCTCGTCGACCTGGCGGGCAACCGCCGCCTGCAAACCATCGTTGCCACCTATTTCGACCAGGCCCACCGGGCGCGCATGCTCACGC